>JBKHYB010000124.1:0-5477 GCA_046565725.1 Actinomycetota bacterium | reverse complement strand
GCGAGAAGGCGGAACTGGATTGCTTCAGGCTGCATGGGTACGGCCTCTGGGCAACGGTCAGCAAGAGCGAGTGATGCCCGACTTCACCCACGTGCCCGGCGAGGGCTTACGCGTGCATCTCGATATCGACGAAGCTCGGTTGCTCCGCGAGGTCTGCGGCGAGATGAAGACGCTGCTCGAAGCCGACATCCCGCGAGCCGATCCCGTGATGCAGAGGCTCTTCCCGGACGCTTTCGAGGATCCCACCGAGGCCGAGAACTTCCGGGAACTGATCGGTGGCGACCTGCACGCTCACAAGCTCGATGCGCTGCGAACGGTCACCGAACGCCTCGGTCCCTGCGGCCCCCTTGACTCCTCCATTCCGGAGGACGAGATCGAGGCGTGGCTGACGCTGCTAACGGACATCAGGCTGGCGATCGGCGTGCGGCTCGATATCACCGAGGACCGGATGGCGTCCGACATCCACCCCGCCGACCCCGACGCCCCGGCCCTCTCGGTACTCCACTGGCTCGGATGGCTCCAAGGTTCGATCCTCGAGGCCCTAGAGTCCCCCTAACCGTTTCCCACCTTGATCTGGCTCCATATACGTGCCATTCCCGACTCGAAAAAAGGAGGTCCGATGACGAAATTGAGCGCCGGAGATGACGCGCCCGACTTCGAACTGCCCGACGGCGAGGGCAGAGTCTGGCGGCTGAAAGACCTGCGGGGGCAGAAGGTGATCGTCTACTTCTACCCGGCCGACGACACGCCGGGCTGCACCGCCGAGGCATGCGACTTCCGCGACTCCATGGAGCCGTTGAGGGCTGCCGGTTACGTGGTGCTGGGCGTGAGCCCTCAGGGGGCCGACTCCCATCAACAGTTCGCTCAGAAGTACTCGCTGAATTTCCCGCTGTTGATCGATGAAGATCACAAGGTCGCCGACGCCTACGGAGCTTGGGGCGAACGCAACCTCTACGGCAACATCGTCGAAACGATCATCCGCTCGACCTTCGTGATCGACGAAGAGGGCAAGATCTCCGAGGCTCAGTACAACGTGAAAGCCAAGGGCCACGTATCCCGCCTCCGCGAAACCCTCTCGGTTTCCTAGTCGGAATCTGGTCGACTATCGACCATTTCATGCCGCGAAAATCTCGGACGTTCGGGGGTCAAGATTCCGCGCGTCGAAATGGTCGTATAGCAACCAGATTTCGGCGAAGAATGCGGTTGTATGGCGACCAGATTTCGGCGAAGAATCAGGTGTGGGAGCGGAGGTAGTTGAGGTCGTCGGCGATCTCGGGCCAGGGCGTTTCGCAGATCACCGCAGGGGCTCCGGCGGCCTGGACCATCTCGACGATCATCTTCGGGTCCATCTTTCCCCCTGCGAAATTCGCGTGGCGATCGGCTCCCGTCCCCGCGTCATCGCGCGACGAGTTCGCGTGTACGAGATCGATACGGCCGGTGGCCTGCAGGACGCGATCGACCACGTCCACCAGGTCTTCTCCTGCTGCATGAGCGTGGCAGGTGTCGAAACAGAACCCGACGTCGAATCCGTCGAGATGCTCCCAGAGCTTGGCCAGGTTCTCGACGTAGCGAGCCATCGCGTTCTCGCCACCGGCGGTGTTCTCGATCAGCACCGGCACGGGCGGCTCCCCCAGCTCCTCGAAGACCTTGCGCCAGCGCATGAAACCCTTCTCGACCCCGTCCTCAGCGTGGCCACCGTGGACGATGTATCCCGCCGCTCCGATCTCCGCCGCTCGCTCCAAACATCCCTGCAGCGTCTTCCGAGACGGGATCCGCACGCGCGGGTTGGGATGCGCAACATTGATCCGGTAAGGGGCGTGCACGTAGATGGGCACATCCGAGGCTGCCAACTCCGCGACGTCATCTCGGGGAGGAGGTTGTTTGAAGTCCTGAGGGGGCCCTACGAACATCTGCAGACACTCGGCCCCCAGACTTGCAGCTTCTTCCAAGGGTCTGTCGCCCGGCACGTGCGCTCCGATGATCATCCGGCGACGCTACCAATCGTTGCGCCGCTGGAGAACCACGGTGTCACCGGAGAACCACGGTGTCACCGGAGAACCACTGCGTTTGCCCAACGGCTGGCCGTGCGGCAGGATGCCCGGATGGAATTGCTCAGGGACGTGGGTATACGTCATCTCGTGACCGTCGAACCCGTTGCATCTCTGCGCAAGGCATCGCAGCTGATGACGGACCGAGGCGTCGGCTGCGCCGTCGTGATGGAGAGCGAGAAGATCGCGGGGATCATCACCGAGCGGGACATCCTGCACTCCGTTGCCGCCTCCAAGGATCTGGACTCCACCACGGTCTCCGACGTCATGACTCGTGACGTCGTGACCGGAACTCCCGGCTGGGATGTAGCCAAAGCCGTCCGCACGATGGTCGACGGCGGGTTCCGTCATCTGCTGATCTGCGAGATGGACGATCCGATCGGCATCGTGTCGCTGCGCGATCTGATGGACTCGATGGTCGGATCACCTCAGCCCGAAGAGCCTTCCGCCTGATCCTTAAGGGCCGCCAGTAGTCCACGCTGCATCTTCCGCAGCCTCTTCTTCAGGAAGAAGGAAAGCACCCGGCCCCACATCCCCGAAGGCAACTGTGACTCCAGACGGTGGGTCACCCGCACACCTTCGGAGGTTTCCAGCAGCGAGTACGTGATGCGCATGCCCACCCCCACGACTGCGGTCTGCTCGTAGGAATCCCCGGTCACCGACCGAGCCACGCTCTGGCCGTCGACGTCGAAGCCCATCATCCGAGCTCGTCCCGCGACCACATCCCCGTCGCCCAGCGGAGCGGGGCCCGACGATTCGACGATCTCGCCCTGCCAGCGCGGCCACGTTGCCGGGTCGATCAGGAGGCCCATCACGGCCTCCTTGGAAGCCGAGGTTTGGGTCGAGTGCTCGATCACGAAAGGGTCGCGGGTCATCGACCGAGTCTAGGCACGGCTACCCTGAGAGCATGACGGGGGGAAGGTTGGGCATCGCATCCGGCAGCGTCCTGGGGGCCGAAGCGGCCAAGCAGGTAGCCGAGGCCGGCGGCAACGCGGTCGACGCGTGTCTCGCGACGGCCGTCATGGGGTGGGTATCGGAGCCCTTCTTCACGTCGATCGGAGGTTCAGGTTTCGTCGCCGTCCGAACCCCCGACGACATAGTCGAGGTCATCGACGGCAATCAGATGATGCCCGTGACGCGGCCCTCCAAGCCCGGCCAAGGCATCAAGCGCACTTACCTCGACTACTCCGACGGCATGTACACCGGTATCGGAGGGGGCTCGATCGGCGTCCCCGGCATCCTTGCCGCCGTGCGGCGCGCATGGGAGAGGCACGGCAGCATCGAGTGGGAGGCGCTCTTAGCTCCGGCCATCGCCGCCGCCCGAGATGGATTCCCTTTCCCCAAGACCTCGGCGTATTACCTCGGCGTGACCTTCAAGGAGATCTGGTCACAGTACGACGACGCCCGGAGACTGTTCACCCGGGACGACGGAACCCCGCTGCAGGAAGGTGACCTCTTCGTCCAGCCCGAACTCGCCGAGTCGCTTAAGTCGATCGCCGAAGAGGGGCCCCGAACCTTCTACAAGGGCGAACTCGCGACGGCCATCACCAACGCGATCCAAGCGGACGGAGGGTTCCTGCAGATATCCGATCTCGATGCGTACGAAGCGCACGTTAGACATCCCCTCATCTCGGAGTGCTTCGGATGGAGGATCGCAACCAACCCACCTCCCGCTTCAGGCGGAGCCTCCCTCGTACACATGCTGTCTCTGCTCGAGAGTTCCCGGCTCGACGATCCGGTCGAACGGCTCAGGGCGATCGCCGAAGCGCAGAGGGCGGCCACGATGCTCTCGTTCGAAGGGAGCCAGGATGCGGACGACGTTGCCTCGGAGGTCGCCGAAGAACAGCCCAGCAAACGCGGGGAAACCACTCACTGCTCTGCGGCGGACGCGGAGGGATACGCATGCGCGGTCACGGAGTCGGCCGGATACGGAGCTGGCTTGGTGATTGCCGGCATGTTGATGAACAACACCCTCGGCGAAGAAGAGCTGAATCCGCTCGGCGTGCACGGCCTCGCTCCGGGTGCACGGTGCCACACGAACATGGCCCCCACCATCGCTCAGAAGGTCGAGACCGGCTCGGTGGTTGCCCTCGGCTCCCCCGGCGCCACACGCATCGTCGGGGCGATCGCACAATGTTTCCTGCGGGTAGCGATCGACAACATGCCTCTGATCGAAGCGGTCGCCGCCCCCCGGGCACACCTCGATAGGCGCGACGCAGGAGACACCCTCTGCTTCGAGCCGGGGCTGCCTGGGGACCGGATCGAGGCCTTTCTCAAGAGGCCCTACGACGATCTGCACATGTACTTCGGAGCGGTCCAGGCCGCCGGCATCGACGGCCACGGGAACGTCCAAGCGGCCCACGACCCCCGTCGCTCCGGCGCCTCCGCCCTCATCTAACCGATTCCCGCCTAGAAGTCGATCGATATACGAGCATTTCCCGGCCCGGATCTTGGGAGGTCTCTGCGCAGAACATTCCGGGCCGGGAATAGCTCGATATACGTGCCAAATCAAGGTGGGAATCGGAGTATCGAGGTGGGATTATCGACGTGGGAATGAGATAAGGGGGAAGGATGCGCTGGTTCTCGGTAGGTCCGACGCTCAGCCTGAAAGGGCGCAGGTTCAAGGGGCTTCGGGGTTGGGCCGGCAAGCCGACCCATCCTCCGCTGACCGACATCCCCGTCGCCGCTTACGTGATCGCCCCGGCGTTCGATCTCCTGTCTGTGATCAAAGGCGAGGGAGAGACCGGCCGCTACCTCTTCGTAGCAGCCACCTATCTATTCATCGCCGGAGCCGTCGTCGCGGGCCCGACCGCGCTTACCGGCTTCTGGGATTGGTGGAAGTCGACACCGAAAGGAACGCAGGCCTGGCGCACCGCTAACACGCACATGGCCATCATGCTGGTCGTCTCGGCCCTCGTGGCGGTGAACATCATCACGAGGCTGAGCGTCTTCGAAGAGACCCTCGCAACATCGGTACCTCGGATGATCCTGTCGCTAGCGATAGGCAGCCTCGTAGCACTAGGAGCCGCCTACGGCGGTGCCCTCGTCTACGACTACGAGTTCAACGTCGAACAAGACAAGGGCTACGCCTGGGAGGAACGAGAAGAGGACGTCTATCCGCACCAGGAGCCGCCCAAGGGCGGCAGCCACGCCTAGTCGTGTAAGACCCGGCCCTCCATTCCTCCGGCCACGGTGATCACCTGGCCGGTGACGTGACCCGAGATCACATCGGAGGCGAGCGAAACGATCGTGTTCGCGACATCCTCCGCTTGGCCGAGCTTGCGTAGAGGCATCGTGCGCGTGATCCGACGAGGTAGGTCCGGGTCTTCGAGGGCATCGCGCGTCATGTCGGTCTTGGTCCAGCCCGGGCACACGACGTTCACGCGCCCATGCGGCGCGATACGCACGATCTCGTTCTTGAGGCTGAGC
>JBKHYB010000123.1:0-5502 GCA_046565725.1 Actinomycetota bacterium | reverse complement strand
GTCTCGGCCAGCTTCTGCTTCAGCTCGTCGACCGGAAGGTCGTGCAGCTCTTTCGCTTTCATCACTGCACCTCCAACGGCTGCTCGCGCATGACGAACTTGCACTTGATGGGCAGCTTGTGGGCCGCCAGACGGATCGCCTCCCGAGCCAGTGGCTCCGGCACACCGGCGATCTCGAACATCACGCGTCCCGGCTTCACGACCGCCACCCAGCCCTCCGGGTTACCTTTTCCGGAACCCTGACGGGTCTCGGCGGGCTTCTTCGTGTAGGGCTTGTCCGGGAAGATGTTGATCCAGACCTTCCCACCACGACGGATGTGACGGGTCATCGCGATACGGGCAGCCTCGATCTGACGGTTGGAGATCCAGCCGGGCTCGAGAGCCATCAAGCCGAAATCCCCGAAGTTGACCGTGGTGCCGCCCTTGCTCCGGCCACGCATCCGCCCGCGCATCTGCTTGCGGTGCTTGACCTTCTTCGGCATCAACATCTAGCTCTCACCACCTTCGGTGGTCGAAGCGTCCCCGGTCTGCTCGGCGGGAGTCACCTTTACGCCCTCCGGCGCACGCTTGGGGGCTGGAGTCTCGGCCTTCGGCGCTTCGCTCTTCGCGGCCTCGGCGGCCGGCTTGCGAGACGCTGCGGAGGTTCCACCCGTGCCGCTGCGAGCCTTGCTACGAGATACGCGTGCGGTCGTTCCCTGACGCTTCGGCTTCTTCTCGCCTGCGGCGGTACCGGCGGCACGCTCCTCGGCGCCACGACCGACCGTTTCACCTGCCGCCAGAGCGGCCTCGCGCTTGAGACGAGCAGCATCCCGGGCAGAGGCGTAGGTGTCCTCGAAGGGACCGCGGTAGATCCATACCTTGACGCCGATGCGACCGAAGGTCGTCCGGGCCTCGGAGAAGCCGTAGTCGACGTCGGCCCGCAGCGTGTGCAGCGGCATCTGGCCCTCGATGTACCACTCGGTGCGGGACATCTCTGCGCCGCCGAGACGCCCACCACACTGCACGCGAACGCCCTTGGCGCCGTTACGCATGGCCGTTCCGACCGCCTTCTTCATCGCACGGCGGAACGAAACTCGGCTGACGAGCTGCTCGGCCACGCCCTGGGCGATCAGCTGAGCGTCTAGCTCCGGCTGCTTCACCTCGATGATGTTCAGACGAACGTCGGTCGGCTTGCCGGTGATCTTCGACTCCATCTGCTCGAGGTGAGAGCGCAAGCGCTCGGCCTCGGAGCCGCGGCGTCCGATCACGATGCCCGGACGGGCAGTGTGCGTGTCGATCCGGACCCGTTCACGGGTCCGCTCGATCTCGATCCGGGAGATGCCCGCGTGGGGAAGTTGCCCCAACAGGTACTCACGGATGCGCAGGTCTGCGATCAGGTAGTCCTGGTAGTTCTTCTCGTTGAACCAACGGGACTTCCAATCCGTGTGTATGCCGAGACGGAAGCCGTAAGGGTGAACCTTCTGACCCATTACTCCTCACCTCCGTTCTCGGTGGACTCTGGTTTGGTCGAGACCTCATCGGTCTTCTTGGCGGTTGTCTTCTTCGCCGTGGTCTTTTTGGCGGTCGTCTTCTTCGCGGTGGTCTTCTTGGCCGACTCGCTCTTGGCCGTCGTCTTCTTCGCCGTGGTCTTCCGCTTGGGCTTCTCTTCTTCCGCCTGGGTCAGGCGAGCGAGGAGTTCCTCGTCACGACCCACGACGACCGAGATATGACAGGTGCGCTTGCGCACCCGCGTGGCTCGGCCGAGAGCGCGAGGCCGGAAGCGCTTGAGTGTCGGGCCTTCATCCACCCACGCCCTGGAGACGATCAGCTCGTCGGCAGGCAGTCCACGGTTGTTCTCGGCGTTGGCGATGGCCGAGTTCAACACCTTGAGGACGGGCTCAGCAGCCGCCCGGTCGGAGAAGGTCAGCACGCGCCGGGCGTCCTCGACATGGCGCCCCCGTAGCAGATCGACGACCTGCCGGACCTTGGTCGGCGACATCCGTATGTATCGGGCCGTTGCGATGGCCTGTTGTGCGTCTGGTGCGATCTTGTATGCCATCAGCGAACCTTCGAACCCTTGTCCGAGCCCGCGTGACTGCGGAAGGACCGCGTCGGAGCGAACTCACCCAACTTGTGTCCGACCATCGACTCCGTGACGTAGACCGGCACGTGCTTACGACCGTCGTGGACGGCGATCGTGTGACCGACCATGTCGGGGATGATCGTGGAGCGACGAGACCAGGTCTTGATGACCCGCTTCGCGCTCTGCTTGTTCATCTCGACGACCTTGACGAGCAGATGGTCGTCGACGAAAGGACCCTTCTTCAGGGAACGTGGCATCAGCGACCACCTCTCTTCTTGCCGCGACGACGAACGATCATGGCGTCCGACGCCTTCTTCTTGCGGGTACGGCCCTCCGGCTTGCCCCACGGGCTCACCGGGTGACGACCACCGGAAGACTTACCTTCACCACCACCGAGGGGGTGATCCACCGGGTTCATCGCCACACCACGGACCTTCGGACGCTTGTTCTTCCAGCGGTTACGACCGGCCTTTCCGATCTTGACGAGCTCGTGCTCGGAGTTGCCGACCTCGCCCACGGTGGCACGGCAATCCAGCGGCACCATGCGCATCTCGCCTGAAGGCAGACGGAGCGTGGCGCGCTGGCCTTCCTTGGCGACCAGCTGCACGGACGAACCGGCAGAGCGGGCCATCTTTCCACCCGCGCCCGGCTTGAGCTCGATGTTGTGGACGACCGTACCGACCGGGATGTTCCGCAGCGGGAGCGCGTTACCGGGGCGGATCTCGGCCCCCGGGCCCGACTGCAACATGTCGCCTACCTTCACCTTGTTAGGCAGGAGGATGTAGCGCTTCTCGCCGTCCAGGTAGTGGAGCAGAGCGACACGAGCGCTGCGGTTCGGGTCGTACTCGATGTGAGCAACCTTCGCCGGAACCCCATCTTTGTTGCGCCGGAAGTCGATCACGCGGTACCGGTTCTTGTTCCCACCACCAGCGTGGCGAGAAGTGACGCGACCGTAGTTGTTACGGCCCGCCTTCTTCGGCTTCGGCTGCAGGAGCGACTTCTCGGGCTCCGTCCGAGTGATGTCGGAGAAGTCCGCGAAGGTCTGGAACCTCCGTCCTGGTGATGTCGGCTTCGCTTTACGTATAGCCATAGCTGCCCCTTAAGCCTGCTGCTCGAAGATCTCGATCTTGTCGCCCTCGGCGAGCTTCACTACCGCTCGCTTGGTGTCCGGGCGCTTGCCAGTGGTGGTGCGGAAACGCTTGGTCTTGCCCTTGCGGTTGATCGTGTTCACCGCCAGGACCTTCACGCCCCAGATCGTCTCGACCGCCTTCTTGATCTCGGTCTTGTTCGCCTCGGGGTGAACGATGAAGGTGTAGGCGTTGGCGTCCAGCAGCGAGTACGACTTCTCGCTGATGACCGGAGCCAGGATCACGTCGCGCGGGTCGCTCTTGGTTGAGCTCACGCTGACACCCCCTTGTTGTTGAGGAACTCGAGGGCGGCCGGCGTGAGGATGATGTCATCCGCCACCAGAACGTCGTACGTGTTCAGCGAGCGGTCGTAGTTGAAGTTCGACTTGCCGAGGTTGCGGAAAGCCTTGTGAAGGTTCCCGGCTCCCTCGTCCTTGTCCCCGACGACGACCAGCACACGCCCATCGATGCCGGCAGCCTTCAGGCACTTCGCCGCAACCGAGGTGCGAGGCTCGGTGAACCCGTCTAGGACCCACACGTTGCCGTCCTGGGCCTTGGACGCAAGAGCGGAACGCAGAGCGGCGGCCCGCATCTTCTTGGGCACCTTCTTGCTGTAGTCGCGCGGCTTGGGGCCGAAGACGGTTCCACCACCGACCCAGATCGGGCTTCGGGTCGAGCCGTGACGGGCACGTCCCGTGCCCTTCTGACGCCACGGCTTCTTGCCTCCACCGCGCACCTCGCTCCGGGTCTTGGTGGAAGCGGTACCGGCCCTTACCCCGGCGAGCTGCGCCACGACGACCTGATGCATCAGGCCGACGTTGACCTCGCCCCCGAAGTAGAACTCGGGCAGGTCACGCTCGCCGGTCTGCTTGCCGGTGGCGTCGATGACTTTCGCTTTCAATGCCATCTAGATCAGCTCGCCTTCTTGGTTCCGTTACGACGGGCGGCCCGGATCGAGTTACGCACCATCACCAGACCACCGCGGGGGCCGGGGACCGCACCTTTGATCAGAAGCAGGTTGCGCTCCGGGTCGGCCTTGATCACCTTCAGGTTCAGGGTCGTGACCCGCACGTGCCCCAGGTGACCCGCCATACGGGTTCCCTTGAACACTCGAGCAGGGGTCGCGCACGCCCCGATCGATCCGGGCGAGCGGTGCTTCCGCTGAGTACCGTGCGACGCACCGAGACCCTTGAAGTTGTGGCGCTTCATCCCACCGGCGAAACCCTTACCTTTGGTCACGCCGATAACGTCCACGATCTCGCCCTCTTCGAAAACGTCCGCCTTGATCTCGGCCCCCAGAGAGAACTCGGAGGTGTCGTCCATGCGGAGCTCGACGAGGTGGCGTGCAGAATCGATCCCGGCCTTCTGCAGATGTCCGCCCAGTGGCTTGTTCACGCGTTTCGCAACGCCGAAAGCCAACTGGATGGCCGAGTAGCCATCGGTCTCGACCCTCTTCACCTGAGCCACATGGCAGGGCCCGGCCTCGACGACGGTGACCGGTATCGCACGGCCCTGGTCGTCGAAGACCTGGGTCATCCCGATCTTGCGACCGAGGATCCCTTTCGTCTCTGCCATCCCTACATTCCTCTTTCTTTAGTGTCGACCTCCGGCGGGTGAACCCCGCCGGGATCGCTTTCGCTATGTCGTTCGGATTACAGCTTCAGCTCGATGTCCACACCTGCAGGCAGGTCCAGCCGCTGCAGGGAGTCCACCGTCTTCGGAGTCGGGTTCACGATGTCGAGCAGTCTCTTGTGCGTACGCATCTCGAAGTGCTCGCGCGAGTCCTTGTCCTTGTGAGGCGAGCGGATGACGGTGTACACCGACCGCTCGGTCGGGAGAGGGATCGGGCCGTTGACGCGCGCACCCGTGCGGGTCACCGTCTCGACGATCTTCTTCGCCGACTGGTCGATGACCTCGTGGTCGTACGCCTTCAGCCTGATCCGGATGTTCATCCCGTTCGCCATGTGTCTTTACCTGTCCCTACTACTCGAGGATCTTCGTGACACGGCCGGCGCCGACGGTGCGGCCACCCTCACGGATGGCGAACCGCAGACCCTCATCCATGGCCACGGGCTGGATCAGCTCGACGGTCATCTCGGTGTTGTCACCAGGCATAACCATTTCCACGTTCGGTGGCAAGGTTACGACGCCGGTCACGTCGGTCGTACGGAAGTAGAACTGAGGACGGTATTTGTTGAAGAACGGCGTGTGACGTCCACCCTCGTCCTTCGACAGGAGGTAGACCGAGGCGTCGAAGTTGGTGTGCGGGGTGGTCGTGCCCGGCTTGATCACGACCATGCCGCGCTCGACGTCC
>JBKHYB010000122.1:0-5511 GCA_046565725.1 Actinomycetota bacterium | reverse complement strand
TGATGTTGCCGGTGGTGGATATCGACGAAGCACGCCTCGGCCCGGCCCCGGAACCTTGTTCCCTAGAAGAGATCAGGTGCATCCCCGGCTAACCCCCGATTCCCACCTTGATCTCGATCGATATGCGATCCATTCCCGATCCGAAAACGATGAGAAGGGGACGTGATGCGTAGGCTGATGGCCGTGGTCCTGTCCGGCGCCCTGATCCTGGCGCTGCCGGCGATCGCGCAGGCGGGCAAGAAGAAGAAGGCGGCAGGTCCCATCAAGTTGTGGGAAGACGCCGCGGGCGACGCCGATGTGGGTGGCGGCACCGGTCAATCGCCGCCTTTGGGCGTCGACCTCGCCGGCGCTCAGGTCCTGAAGAAGGGCGACAACCTGGAGTTCACCGTCGCGCATCACGACATCCCCGCGTTCGGCAGTCTCCCCGAAGGGGCGCGCTTCCTCTGGGCCTTCACGATCGACAACAAGCCGTTCCGCTTCACGGTCAAGTCGGCGGATGTCGGCAAGCCGGACGTCGCGGCAGGGCAGACGACCGAAAGGGTCGGCCGGGTAGATGCCGCGGGCCACTTCCGGTTGGAAGGCGAGTGCACGAGAGACACGACGTTGCCTGTGGCGATGACGAACTGTCCACCGATCGAGTACCTCGAGGGCAGCTTCGACCCCGCTTCCAAGTCCTTCACGATCATCGTGCCGATGGCCTCGGTCGAGGCGAAACCTGGCTCGATCCTTGCTCCCGGCGGTGGCGATCAGGCGTCGATCTGTCAGATCTGTTGGATCACTCACACGGCCGAACGCTCACTGAACACGACCGTGATCGATGCAGCGGGGATGACCGAGAGCTTCAAGATCCCCAAGTAGGGATCATCCGAGGTTGCGGTAGCGTCCTCGGAAGTAGACGAGCGGATCATCGAGGTCGGCCACATCGATGCGGCCGACCTCCGCGCGTATCAGCCTTTGGTATCCGGCGGGCAGGATCTCGATCAGCCGGCAGGTGGCCCTGTTCGGAAGTTCGTCGAGTTCGGGGCCATGATCGCCCTCGTTCCAGCGGAGGTTGTTGAAGATCCCCCCCGGCATCGGATACAGACCGGCGAAGCCGTCGGCCCATCTCCGGTGCTCGGAATCGACGACGTGCACTACGAACCGGTTGGTGAGTTCGATCGCTTCGAACAGATCGGTCGTGTCGGATACCAGCCCCAGGATCTGAGGCGGCTGACCTTCCGCCACAAGGATCGACGACACGGTGAGACCTGCCGGGCCCTGTTCTCCCATCGCGGTCCAGATGGTGACGCCGGCTGACAGCCTCCCGCGGAACCTCCTGATCGGTTCGCGCAAAGAGGGTGGCGTCGCGAAGGGATCTTGGTGATGGATCCCGCCATCGTCCATCTGCTCGTCTCCTCACCGGTCCGTGTGCCGTCCTGATCGCACGATAGCCTCAACGTCGCTCTCAAACAGGAGGTTCGGTGGATACATCCAGCCACAAGCAGGAGCTCGAGGGCATCCTGGACGAGATCTCATACGAATTGACTTCTGCCCGGACGGCGGGACTTGACAGACCCGACGCCTTGCGGGCGTCCCTCCGTAGGGCGCGCGATCTTGTGGCCGATGCCGACTCCCTAGCATCCACGGTTGTAGCGGCGCAGCGGGACGAGGAGTCGTAGCGGTCGGTCCGGTTCCGTGATCGACCTACGTAGGGTGTTCGAAGCGAACACGTCGCCGAGCCCAGATCGGGCCATTGGCATCACCCGGCCGCCCTATGACGATTACGTGAGTGATGTCGGGCAAGGGAGGGAAGATGTCGAGCGTTGGACCGAGCGTCGTTGCTCAAGAGGATCTGCAAACGATCCGGGACGCCATCAGGGCGACGGACGATCGGGTGCTACACGATTGGGTCGCGGTAGCGATCTGGGGTGATCGCGAGGGGGATGTCACCGTCCTAGGCGAGTCCTCCCCGTTGCAACTGAAGGGCTATCTCCATTCGGGTCTGTGGGCTTCGATCCACGACGCCCAGAAACCGCTGGCGCCGGCAGAGAAACAGAGCATCTCAGATGCAACCGACGTGCGGACGTTCCCCGGGGGTCGGATGGATATCGTCCGTGTTGGAGGGATGGCGATCGGCCGCGGCAAGTTCGAGCCCGGCTGGAGGTGGACCGAATCGATGGCACCGATCGTCGGGACCGATCTGTGTCCGCTCACCCACATAGGTCTCATGCTCGCCGGCACCATGCTCATCGAGCTGTCCGACGGTTCTCAGATGAGGGTGCGAAGCGGTGAGGCGTTCGCGATCCCAGCCAACCATGACGCTTGGACCGTCGGTGACGAAGCCTGCCACGTCATAGAGATCCTCGCCGCCGATGACTTCGCCCTTCCGTGGCGTGAGGTGCACCGCTGAATGGGAACCTAGATAACCGCTAACTCGTCGGAGCCCGCGGTCTCGCGCCATCACCAACACAAGGCATCATCTTTCGGATGGTGATCTTGGGGTGGTGATATGGACATCCGGTCCGACTCGCTAGTTCTCGGGCTTGGGATCGGCATAGTCGGTGTCTCGTTCGGGGTGCTGGCCGGCGCAACGGGACTGCCCCCGTTGCAGGCCTGCGCGATGTCGGCCCTCGTCTTCACGGGCGCGTCGCAGTTCGCGGCGGTCGGTGTGATCGGGGCCGGAGGGTCGCCTCTGGCCGCAGTGGCGACCGGACTGTTGCTGGGCGCTCGCAACGCCGGTTACGGCCTCTACGTCTCTTCTCACCTCCATGGACATCCCTTGCTCCGTGCCCTGGAGGCGCACCTGACGATCGACGAATCGACGGCGATGGCAGCCGCTCACCCGGATCAACCTCGCAGGGGTTTCTTGTGGGCCGGGTTGTCGATCTTCGTCGCGTGGAACCTAGGGACCTTGATCGGCGTTCTCAGCGGCGAAGCACTGGACCCACACGCTCTGGGGTTGGATGTCGCCTTGCCCGCTGCGTTCCTGGCCCTGCTCGTGCCCCACCTCGGAGCAGCCCCCGGCCGGTGGGCGGCCATCGCGGGCGCAACCGTGGCGCTGGTGGCTACACCTCTGACGGCGGCTGGTGTCCCGATCCTGCTGGCGGCGTCGGGCGCGTTGGTGGCGCTGAGGACGTCTGAGCCATGAGCTGGGTCACGATCTTCGTCCTCGCAGCAGGTTGTTACGCCTTCAAGGTCGCCGGTGCTTTCGTCGGACAGCGATCGATCCCTCCGACGGCGCGTTCGCTGCTCGAGCTTCTGCCGCCCGCCCTCTTCGCCGGTCTGATCGCCGAGGGGACATTCACCGACGCCGGCAGTCTGGTCCTGGATGACCGTGCCGTGGGCCTCGCAGCGGCCGGGTTGGCTGCCTACCTCAAGGCCCCGTTCGCAGCGGTCGTCGTGACCGGTGGGGCCGTTACCGCCCTGATCAGGGCGGTTGCCTGACGGTACGGGCCATCTCCCGAAAAGGTCTGGGTCTGGTAAGCAGGGGAGAGGCGGAGGAGGGGAGAGCGCATGGATTCAGCGCGGGGCAACCGGGACGCACCTGACTTCAGCGATCTGCGAGCGGTGTACGTCAACTGCACCCTCAAGCGATCGCCGGAGCCGTCACACACGCAACTCCTCATGGATAGGTCCGTCTCCATCATGCGCGACTACGGGGTCGAGGTTGAAACCTTCCGGGCCGTCGATCTGGATCTCGCCACCGGCGTCTGGCCCGATATGACGGAACATGGCTGGAGGTCGGACGAGTGGCCCCGGCTGTTCGAGAAGATCTTGGCAGCGCACATCCTCGTCATCGGTTCGCCGATCTGGTTGGGCGAGAAGTCCTCGATCTGCACGAAGGTAATCGAGAGGCTCTACGGGAATTCTGGGCTACTCAACGAGGCGGGGCAGTACGCCTACTACGGACGAGTCGGAGGTTGCTTGATCACCGGGAACGAAGACGGCATCAAGCACTGTTCGATGAGCATCCTCTATGCGTTGCAGCACCTCGGCTTCGTGATCCCGCCACAAGCGGATGCTGGATGGATAGGTGAGGCGGGACCCGGGCCCTCTTACGGCGACGATGGCGCTGGGTTCGAGAACGACTTCACCAATCGCAACACGACGTTCATGACCTTTAACCTGATGCATGCAGCTCGGATGTTGAAAGATGCTGGAGGCTTCCCCGCCTTCGGTAATCAGCGTTCGGAGTGGGACGCGGGCTGCCGTTGGGAGAATGAGAACCCCGAACATCGTTAGAGGAGTGGGATGAGAGCCGAAGAAGCCTTGCGATTCGTTGCCGATAACCACCGAGCGGTTCTGGTCACCCACCGCCGCGATGGAGGGCTGCAGACATCGCCGATCACCGTCGGTACCGACGACGACGGGTTCGTGGTGATCAGCAGCCGAGAGACCGCCTACAAGGTGCGGAACCTGGAGCGAGATCCGCGGGCAACGATCTGCGTATTCACCGATCGATTCTTCGGTCCGTGGGTGCAGGTCGAGGGCCGGGCGGAACTGGTCCGGTTGCCCGAAGCGATGGAAGGCCTCGTCGACTACTACCGCCGCATCAGTGGCGAGCATCCGGACTGGGACGATTACCGGCGGGCGATGGTCGAGGATCGCCGTGTGTTGATCAAGGTCTCCGTCGAGCGGGCCGGCCCGACCCGACAAGGCTGACCTGTGGCCGGGCCACCTCTCGCGGGATTGATCCTGTGCGGAGGGCTCAGCACGCGGATGGGCTCGGATAAGGCGAGCCTGATCTTCGAGGGCCAACGACTCGTCGATCGGGTTGCCGATCGATTGTCGGAGGTCGCTGAACCGGTGATGTTCGCTACCGGCACGATCGGGCGACTGGGGCAGCTCCCCGGGCGAGAGATCACCGACATGCGAGGTGTGGATGGACCGCTGGCGGGCGTGCTCGCGGGGGCCGAGGCCTCTCCCCACGACCTCTTGGCTGTGGTCGCGGTGGACATGCCGTGGCTCAACCCCGATCTGCTCGCGCTGCTCGCCGAACTCTGGGAGGGAGAGGATGCGGTGGTGCCGGTCGATCCAGACGGCCCCCAGGTCCTCCATGCGGTCTACTCGAAGTCACTCCTGAGATACGCGCAGCGAGCTGTTGGTTCCGGCAAGGGTCTCCGAGCGTTCCTCGAGCAGTGCGAGGTCCGTTACGTGGAGGCGGCTCTGTGGGGCCCGGTCGACCCTCAGGGAAGGTTCGCGAAGGACGTCGACCGGCCGGAAGACCTCGCTCACCTCGACGGCCCCACCTCGTGAAGGTCCTTGTGCAGTGCTCTTAGTTCCGACATGCTGACCGAACCTCTAGAGAGTGGAGATCGAAGTGCGGCGGACGGCGGCGGTGGCTTCATTGCTCATCCTTGGTGCGTGTGGGGGAGATGCTCCCGGAAGCGAGGCGTTCTGCGAGGCGACCCGTGAGGTGGTGAACATGGGCGAGGTGTCGGAGATGCCCGCCGAGGTCGACACGATGGTTGAAGAAGCGCCGGACGAGATCAAGGACGAGGCCGAGGCGGTCAGGGAAGGGTTCGTCGAGAT
>JBKHYB010000121.1:0-5516 GCA_046565725.1 Actinomycetota bacterium | reverse complement strand
GGCACCACCGAGCGCGAGCTCACCGTCCAGGAGATCTGAACCCATGGATGTGATGTACTTCCTGGAACTGGCCATCAATGGCGGCCTGGCCGGACTGATGTACGCCCTGGTGGCGATCATCACCATCGGTCTGTTCCGAACCCGGTGGGGGCTGCGCGTGCGTGCTGTGGGTGAACACCCGAAGGCTGCCGACACCGTCGGCATCAAGGTGCTCCGTACGCGCTACCAGAACGTCATCCTCGGAGGCATGGCGGCGGGGCTTGCCGGGGCCTACTTCACCCTCGGCTCGGTGGGACGGTTCGACGAGAACATGACTGCGGGCCGAGGTTTCATCGCCCTGGCCGCGATGATCTTCGGCCGCTGGCACCCGGTGGGGGCATTCGGGGCCGCCCTGCTGTTCGGCTTCGCCGACTCGCTCCAGAACAAGCTGGCGATCCTGGAGACCCCGATCCCGTCTGAGGTGCTGCTGATGGCGCCGTACCTGGCCACGATCCTTGTCGTGGCAGGGGTCGTGGGGCGGGCAAGGCCTCCTGCTGCCGACGGCCTGCCATATACCAAGGAGTAGCGCGACACTCTTAGGTAGCGGCGCGCGACAGGAGGGGTAGTAGATGGGACCAGCGATCGATTGGGAAGAGCTCCGGGCAGAAGCCCAGGACGCGGCGCAGCGCGCGTACGCTCCGTACTCGCGTCTGCACGTGGGGGCCGCAGGCCTGGTGGATGACGGGGGCATCGTCACCGGTTGCAACATCGAGAACGTGTCCTACGGACTAACCCTGTGCGCCGAATGCTCGCTGGTCTCGAGCCTGTTCGATTCCGGTGGTGGCCGGTTAGTAGCGGTCAGCGTGTTGGACGATAAGGGTACCTACTGCATGCCCTGCGGGCGATGCCGTCAGATCCTCTTGGAGCACGGCGGTCCCGAACTGTTGGTGGACTCGGAAGACGGACCGCGCCGCTTGGATTCGCTTCTCCCGATGGCATTCACCCCGACCGACCTCGCTTCTCGCGAACTGCTCTAAGGAGATCTTTGGACGCGGTCGAGATCATCCGAACCAAGCGCGACGGAAAACCACTTTCAACGGAACAGATCCGATGGTTCATCGAGAACTACACGGCAGAGAAGATCCCCGACTATCAGGCTGCCGCCCTGCTGATGGCCATCGTATGGCGCGGGATGCGTCCCGACGAGCTGGCCGAATGGACGGCAGCGATGATCGAGTCCGGCGAACGCATGGACCTGAGCGGGATCTCGGCCCCCACGGTCGACAAGCACTCCACCGGTGGGGTCGGAGACAAGGTGTCCCTTCCCTTAGCCCCGATGGTTGCGGCCTGCGGGATCGTCGACCCGATGCTCTCGGGCCGGGGCCTGGGACACACGGGCGGCACGTTGGACAAGCTCGAGGCCATCCCAGGATTCGCCGTGGACATCGGCAGCGACCGCTTCCTCGAGATCCTGTCGGATGTCGGTTGCGCGATCGTGTCGGCAGGGCCGAACCTCGCTCCAGCCGATAGGCGTCTCTACGCGCTGCGTGACGTGACGGGAACGGTCGAATCGATACCGCTGATCGCATCCTCGATCATGAGTAAGAAGATCGCCGAGGGCACCGACGCCCTCGTCCTCGACGTCAAGGTCGGTTCCGGGGCGTTCCTTCCAGATATCGAGATGGCCCGCGAGCTCGCCCGAACGATGGTCGAGCTCGGCAAGGCTCACGGGGTGAGAACCACAGCGATCCTGACCGATATGGACGAGCCGCTGGGGCTCACCGCGGGCAATGGCTTGGAGGTGCTGGAGTCGATCGATGTCCTGAACGGGCGGGGGTCGGAGGATCTGGTGGAGGTGACGATCGCGCTGGCCGGGGAGATGCTGGCCCTGGCCGGGGTCGAGGCCGACCCCGGTGCAACCCTGAGGGACGGGTCCGCACTCGCCAAGTGGAACGACATGGTCGTAGCCCAGGGCGGGAACCCCGACCCCGAAGCGGTGCCGCGGTCGTCAGATGTGCGCACGATCACGGCGGCGGGTTCGGGTTTCATCCAGCGCGTGGACGCTCGCAAAGTGGGCGTGGCCGCCTGGCGGCTCGGGGCGGGCCGGTCGAAGAAGGAGGATCCGGTGAGTCCGATCGCCGGCACGGTGCTGCTCAAGCGTCGAGGCGACAAGGTGGCCGAAGGCGAACCCATCCTCGAACTGCATGTCGATGACCCGGGTCGGGTCGATGCCGCACTGGAAGCCCTAGACGGAGCCTTCGAGTTCGGTCCAGAGCCACCGGAGCCGCGCCGGATGATCTTGGATCGCATCACATGAGCGCGCCGCAAGCTCCCGTTACCGGCGTGATCGAGCGAGCCACCGGAAGGAACGGTTGGAAGGCGGCGGTCGTGCTCGGCTCGGGCCTTTCGTCCCTCGCCGGATCGCTGGTCGGTCGCGAAGCCATCCCCTACTCGGAGATCGAAGAGATGCCCACCTCGGGAGTGGTTGGGCACGAGGGCGCGCTGTATGCGGGAGAGGTCGGCAGCACTCCGACCCTGGTCTTCGCCGGGCGCGTCCATCTCTACGAAGGCCGAGAGATGACCGAGGTCACCTATCCAGTGCGCGCTGCGATCGGGGCCGGATGCGACGTGATCGTTCTTACGAATGCAGCGGGTGGTATCGACCCGACCATGGAGGTGGGGGCCCCCTGCCTGATCTCGGACCATCTCAATCTGACGGGCCGCACGCCGCTGTTCGGGCCGAACGATGACAGTCTCGGGCCGCGCTTCTTGGACCAGACCGAGGCGTACGACAGCTCTCTGCGGCAATTGGCGCGTGAGGTCGATCCCTCGCTCCGGGAAGGCGTATACGCCGGGTTACTGGGTCCGACCTACGAAACACCTGCGGAGGTGAAGATGCTGCGGACGCTCGGCGCGGACCTGGTGGGGATGTCGACGGTCAACGAATGCATCGCCGCCCGCTACCTCGGAGCCCGCGTGTTGGGTATCTCTGTGGTCAGCAACCTCGCCGCGGGCATCTCGGAAAAACCTCTCTCACACGATGAGGTCTCCGAGGCCGGACGTCGCGCCGCCGCTCGTCTGGAACGTTTGCTGCGCGGGGTGCTCGAAGAGCTGTAGAGCTTTTTCCGGGTCGGGAAAGGCTCGTATATCGGTTGAGATCGAGGTGGGAATCGGTTAGGTGCCTTTGGGGTGCCAGACCGTCTTGAAGTCCATGAAGGCCGTGGCCTCGTTGGGGCTGCATAACGACTCCTGGCGGATGATGCGCTTAACGTTGCCCGCTGCCGCCACCTCTGCTTCTGCCACCAGATCTTCGGCAACGCCGGTCACATCGAGCGCGTCGACATCTCCGTGCGAAGCGAGCACGGGAACGAGTTCCCACTTGTGTCCGGTGAGGATGTTGACGACTCCCTTGGGCACATCGGCCGTGGCCAGACACTCCGCCAGGCTGATCGCTACGAGTGGGTACTTCTCGGAAGCGAGAACCACGGCCGCGTTCCCCCCGCACAGTGCGGGTGCAAGTCGGGCAGCAAGCCCGGCGAGCGACGGCGCCTCGGGCGCGACGATGCCCACCACTCCGGTCGCCTCGGGCACGGTGATGTTGAAGTAGGGGCCGGCCACGGGGTTGAGACCTCCGCTGATCTGGGACAGCTTGTCGGCAAGGCCCGCATACCAAACGAACAGATCGATCGCTTCATCGACCTGGCGGTCGGCACCGCGTTTGCCCTCGGCAGCCGCGACCTCCTGGATCAACTCGGCGCGGCGGGTTTCCATCATCTCGGCGATCCGATAGATCACCTGCCCCCGGTTATAGGCGGTGGCATCGGCCCACTTGGCTTGGGCCTTGCGAGCGGCGGCCACGGCGTCCCTCACGTCCTTGCGCGAGGCCCGCACCGCGTTGGCGAGGAACCCGCCCTTAGCGTCGGTGACCTCGTAAGAACGTCCCGACTCGCTGCGCGGGAAGTCACCACCGATGAACAGCTTGTAGGTCTTGCGGACGTCGAGACGAGACATCAGTTGTCCTCCAGACGAACGTAAGCATCGAGGCCGTGCAGGCCGCCTTCACGGCCGAAGCCCGATTCCTTGAAACCACCGAACGGGCTCGACGGGTCGAAACGATTGAAGGTGTTCGCCCAGACCACACCGGCCTTGAGGTGATCGGCCATCCACAGGATCCGCGACCCCTTCTCGGTCCAAACTCCGGCCGAGAGTCCGAAGGGCGTGTTGTTGGCCTTCTCGACCGCCTCTTCTGGAGTCCGGAAGGTCATGACGGAAAGCACCGGGCCGAAGATCTCCTCCTGGGCGATGCGATGGCTCTGGCTGACCCCGGTGAAGACGGTCGGCGGGAACCAGAAGCCTCGCTCGGGGATATCGCACGCAGGTTGATACATCTCGGCCCCCTCTTCCTGGCCGATACCTACGAGCTTCCGGATCTTCTCCAGCTGTTCACGCGAGTTGATGGCACCGATGTCGGTGTTCTTGTCGAGCGGGTCACCCAGACGGAGCGTCCCCAACCGCCGCTTGAGTTTGTCGAGGAAACGCTCGGCGATGCTCTCTTGCAGCAACAGGCGAGAACCGGCGCAACAGACGTGGCCCTGATTGAAGAAGATCCCGTTAACAACGCCCTCGATGGCCTGATCGATGGCGGCATCTTCGAAGACGATGTTGGCCGCTTTGCCTCCGAGCTCGAGCGTGAGCTTCTTGCCCGTACCGGCCACGGCCTTCTGGATCTCTTTGCCGACCTCGGTAGAACCGGTGAAAGCGACCTTGTCCACGTCCGGGTGGCGGACGAGGGCCGCCCCGGTGGCACCCGCCCCCGTGATGATGTTCACGACGCCGGGAGGCAGATCCACCTGCATGCAGATCTCGGCGAACAGGAGCGCGGTCAACGGAGTGGTTTCGGCCGGTTTCAGGACCACGGTGTTCCCCGTTGCGAGGGCGGGGGCGATCTTCCACGCAAGCATCAACAGCGGGAAGTTCCACGGGATCACCTGAGCCGCGACCCCCAACGGCTTGACCTTCTTGCCGGGGAAGGCGTACTCGAGCTTGTCGGCCCAACCTGCGTAATAGAAGAAATGGGCAGCTGCCAAGGGGACGTCCACATCTCGACTCTCTTTGATCGGCTTGCCGCCGTTCATCGACTCGAGCACGGCGAGTTCACGCGCTCGTTCCTGGATCACCCGCGCGATCCGGAACACGTACTTCGCTCGCTCGCTCCCGGGGAGCCGCTGCCAGGTCTTGGACGCGGTCCGGGCCGCCTCCACCGCCGCATCCACATCCTGTTCATCGGCGATCGGGATGGCCGCCAACACCTCTTCGGTGGCCGGGTTCACGGTCTTCAGGTACTCGCCCGATGCGGGCTCGATCCACCTACCTCCGATGAAGAGGTCGTAGGTATCCCTGATATCGACGATGTCCGTCGATTCGGGGGCCGGTGCGTATTCCCATCTACTCATGGTGGATCACCTAGTCCAGTGTGAAACGGTCGGGGTCAGCGTATGCGCCGGTGCGCTGTTTGAACATCTGCATAAGGAGGTCGT
>JBKHYB010000120.1:0-5518 GCA_046565725.1 Actinomycetota bacterium | reverse complement strand
ATGGTGGAGGAAGACGAAGGTAGGTCCGCCCCCCGGCCCGGCCACGTCCGCCAGGATGTCGTGCTGCGGGTACGAGAGCGCCCCGCGCACGATGGCTCCACCCGCTTGTTCCTCTACGAAGCGCCCGCTGACGATGTCGAAGGGGCTGAACGGCGAGACACCGTGCTCGACCGAGTCCAGCACGGCGAACCGGAAGCCCTTGTGCTCCAACAACACCCCGTCCGGGTCTCGGCCGAAGAGATCGCTGTAGAACTCACGTCCAGACAGGCGCCCTTCCCCGAGTGAATAGACGTCGTGGTTCCCCATCATCGTGGTCACGGGCATCTCGAACCTGGAGAGCACCTTGAGGGCCTCGTCGAACTCGTCGCGGTTGCCGTGGTCGGTGATGTCGCCAAGTTGGATGACGAAGTCGACCCCGCTCCGATTCAGATCTTCGATCGCTGCCTGGACCAGAACGTCCCCTTGGGGCGATCCGATGTGCATGTCGGCCAGGATGCCGAAGGAGAAGAGCACCGGACCGGGGGGATCCACCTCAGGTATCTCTAGGCGTTCGAAGGGGGCAGGTGCCGGCATCGAGGAGGGCAACGAGAGGTTGTTGCGTTCCTCGGCCCCCAGGTCCCTGAGCCTGGCCTCGGCCTCTCCGAGGAACGGTCCCGCGTGCAGGTCGACCCAGTCACCGATCCGCACCAAGAAGATCGATGCCAGGGGGACCGCGTCGGGGTGCGATCCGACCAGCTCCGAGATCCATGCAGAGTGCTCCTGGACCAGACCCTCGTCAGGTTGGCGGCCCCGCTCGGCCAGGGCGGCGGCGACGATCTCCGAGCGTTGGAGGGCTCGGCCCGCCGCGGCCTTCATGTCCCAGGTCTCGTAGACGTGGGAGCGTGCCCGCTCGATCAACCAGGCGGAGCGTAGGAGGTCTCGGATCACATCCGAGGCGAGGTCGACTGAGGTCATGGTGGCCAAAGATAAACTGCGTCGGTGAGTAGCGGCGAGATCCAAGAGCACACCCGCCTGACCGACTGGGACCGGTACTTCCTGAACATCGCGCGGGAGACGGCCAGGCGGTCCAACTGCGTGCGGCGCCAGCATGGCGCGGTCATCGTGCGCAACCGAAGGATCAGGTCCACGGGCTACAACGGCCCGCCTTCGGGCCACCGCCACTGCGACGAGGGAGCGTGTCCACGCGCCGGCTCCGATACGCCCAGTGGGTGGGGGCACGACAACTGCATCGCGATCCACGCCGAGGCGAACGCCATCCTGTACTCGGCCCCCGAAGAGCGCGAGGGAGCGACGATCTACATCACCGGCGTCCCCTGTTTCGGTTGCGCCAAGCTGATCGCGAACTCCGGCGTTGCCGAGGTTGTTACGACAGGGGAGACCTACGAGGAGTGGGACCGGGTCCGGGAGTTCCTTCTCGATTGCGACGTGCGGGTCCGCCTGATCGGAAGCTGAGACCTAGACGGATGCCTCGATCAGCGTCGCCAGCCGTTCCGTCCTGATCGACTCGACGAAGAGCCCCGCCTTCGAGATCTCGTCGGCAACGTCAGCACCGGAGCGCGCGAACGTCGGAAGGTGTTCTGCCACGCGAGGGCCTAGCGCGTTCCCGAGGGGAAGCGTCACCACAGAGCAGTACAGCCTGCCTCCCGGCTTGAGCACCCGGGCGAGCTCCCTTATCGAGGCTTCGAGACCCGGCATCACCTGCAGTCCGTTGGTGCACAGGATCGCAGCGAAAGCTCCGTCGGGGAAGGGCAGAGAGTGGGCATCGGCCTGCACCGGCACGATGTTCGCTACTCCCACCTCGCGTGCCGCTCTCTGGGTCTCTTCGACCATGCCCCGGGCGATGTCCACTCCGACGATCACGCCGGGGTGCGCACCGGAGTATCGGATCGTGAAGTACCCGGTTCCGATCGGCATGTCCAGGATCGGCCCGCCGCCGGCCGAAGCGACGGCTCGGTGTCCCTGTTCCAGGGCAAGTTCGTTGAGATCCCCTCCGAACAACCGGAAGGCACCCTTCACAACGACCGGTTCGTAGAGCCGGTCGGCAGCGAACGAGTAGATCCCTCCGATCGCATGCTTGAGCCATCTCCTCCCGGCCATCAGGTGGCGACCCTTGCAGGAACGAGATCCTCGAACAGGCAGTCCTCCGGGTCCTTGTCACTGCGAAGCCCTTTGAACGACGGGGCTCTCATCCTGCCGGCGGACGTCAACTCTCGGAACTCGACGGATGCCACGAGACATGGCTCGACCCAGTGCGGATCGCGGATCGGTTTGCCCCACCTGACCTTGTCCGTGGTGGGGTCGCTGTTGAAGGGGTTGTCATCGATGGCGATGTCGTCGAGGGCCGCTCTGAGCGCTTGAACGTACGCATCGGTGAAGCCGGTGCCCACCGCTCCCACGAAACGGAGTCCGCCGTCCTCGTAGGCGCCGACAAGCAGACTGCCGAAACCCTTGCTTCGAGATCCTTCCCCCGGCGTCCATCCTGCGATGACCACATCGGCGGTCTCCGTCGTCTTGACCTTCAGCCAGTCCCGACTCCGCTTGCCGGGTTGATAGCGGGAGCGACCGTCCTTGGCCACGATCCCCTCCATGCCCCTTTCCCTAGCGGCTCGGAACAGCGCCGTTCCGTCATCCGGGATCCAGGGCGAGACTGTGATGTTGTCGGTCGGAACGAACAAGCGGTCGAGCAGTGCCTTACGTTCCCTGAGGGGTTCGTTAAGCAACGACCGTCCATCGAGGTAGAGGAGATCGAAGGCCACGAACGTGACGGGGCAGGTCTTCATCGCCTTCTCGATGTCTCGAGGGTTCTGCAGGTTGATGCGGCTCTGGAGCCGCTCGAACGATGGCCGACCGTCGTGCATGGCGACTATCTCGCCGTCGACCACGGCTTCGAAGGCAACGGTGCGTTCATGCATCTTGGCGAACTCGGGATAGGTCCTGGTGATGTCGTTCAGGTTGCGTGAGATGAGAAGCGTCTCGTCCATGCAGGTTGCAAGTGCTCTCACGCCATCCCATTTCGGTTCGAAGATCCAGCCGTCACGGTCGAAAGCATCGCCGACGAGGGTGGCCATCATCGGTTCGATCACCGGGAGGGGGTCGATCTGTCGCCGGTTCTCCCGCAGGAAGACCAGCCAGTTGTCGTTGCCGTCCTTGCTGTCGATCTGGACCATGTGCCACACGCCGTTCAGGCGCGAGCCGTGCATGTCGATGGTGAGCTTCCGCGGCTCCTGCTCGAGCACGTCGTAGGTCCCGCTATCGAAGATCCGCACCTCGCCGCCGCCGTACTCGCCTTTGGGGATCGTGCCCTCGAACGACCCGTACGAGAACGGGTGGTCCTCCACATGCACCGCCAGGTGGCGCTCGCCCTTGCGCTGGGGAAGGTTCTTCGGCACCGCCCACGAAACGAGGACCGGGGTATCGCCGTTCAGCATCTCCAGCCTTAGATCGAAGTGCAGCCTGGTGGCGTGGTGCTGATGGACCATGAACGTCCGGCCCGGCGTGGCAACGGTCGGATCGACGTTGCCCTTTACCTGAGGAGAAGGCTCCGGCGTCTTGGCGAGATCCCTTTTGTCTGCATAGTCCCTACCCACCCCCCCAGCGTAGCCAGTTTCCTAACAAGAATTGACCCCCGTATAGGGGACGTTCGTGGCGCGGAAATCCGAGTTCTCCACGGGCAACCACACGTCAGCGGTTAACGTCTTACAGATATGAAGAGAACGTTCTCGATCGTCCTCGTCCTTCTAGCTCTGGTCTTCTCGGCCTGCGCCGATGATGAGACCGACGCCGCCTCTACCGCAACCAGCCCGGCCCCCGAACAGACCACCGGGTCCCCATCCGCCGAACCTTCCGAAGAGCCGATCACCTTCACGGAGGTCGAGTTGTGGTTCGTTCGCCCCGATGGGGTGTCCGTAGCGGTGCGAGAGGTGCCCGACGAGGAAGCGATCGGAACGCGCGCTATGACCGAGTTGTTGAACGGCCCCTCGGCGCTCGAAGCCGAAACCGAGATGACAACGGCGATCCCCGAAGGTACGGAGCTGCTCGGCCTCGACATCTCCGAAGGCACCGCGACGGTAGACCTTTCGGACGAGTTCGACGATGGTGGCGGTTCGGCCTCGATGCTCGCCCGCGTGGCTCAGGTCGTCTACACCCTGACGCAGTTCCCCACCGTCGACGCCGTTGCCTTCGAGATGGAGGGGGAACCGCTCGACACGCTCGGGGGTGAAGGCCTCGTCCTCGAGGAACCCCAGACCCGATCCGATCACGAAGACGAGCTGGCTCCGATCCAGGTACTGAAACCCGCACCGGGCGAAGAGTTCTATCCGGGCGACACGATCATCGGCACCGCCAACGTCTTCGAGGCGACCGTTTCGTATCGACTGCTCGGCCCCCTCGGGCAACGACTGGCGAAAGGCTTCACCACGGCCACCTGCGGAACGGGATGTCGAGGCGACTACGAAGAGACGATCACCTGGATAGAAGAGGCCGAAGGGATCGGCATCGTCGAGGTGTTCGAGTCCTCGGCCGAGGACGGCAGCCCGATACACATGGTTCGGATCCCGGTGGTGCTGGTTCCGGCCCCCTAGTGCTCGCTCCGCTCGCCCACTAGTCTTGGGCTCCCGTCCACCTAACAGGGAGCACCCGATGTCGTCCGATGGTTCCGTTCCAGTTATGACGGCTGCCCTGCGCGACTTCCTCGATGGTCGATGGGCTGAGGTGCGGGCCGAGACGCGAACGTTATTGAGCGATCCGACCTTCTCCCCCGCCCACGGCTTGAGCACCGAGGAGTACCGGGCTCGGGTAACCGATCAGGCCCGGGCTTTGGCCAAGACCCGGGCCACGGGTCTCGGTTTCCCGGTCGAGTACGGCGGAGGCGGCGATGTCGGCGGGTTCGTCACGGGGTTCGAAACGCTGGCCCACGGCGATCTCTCACTCCTGGTGAAGGTCGGAGTGCAGTGGGGGCTGTTCGGCGGCGCCATCCTTCATCTCGGCACCGAGAAGCACCACGCCCGCTATCTCCCCGACATGATCTCGATGGATCTGCCGGGCTGTTTCGCAATGACCGAGACCGGCCACGGGTCCGACGTTCAATCGGTGCGGACGACCGCCACTTACGACGCCACGACCCAAACCTTCGACATACATACTCCGGACGACGATGCGCGTAAGGATTACATCGGCAACGCTGCCCGGGACGGCAAGATGGCTGTGGTGTTCGCGCAGCTGAACGCCGGCGACGAGGAGCACGGGGTTCATGCGTTCATCGTTCCCATCCGACAAGACGACGGATCGTTCAGCGAAGGCGTTCGGATCGAAGACTGCGGCCACAAGATGGGGCTGAACGGGGTCGATAACGGTCGCATCTGGTTCGACCACATGCGGGTACCACTGGAAGCGATGCTCGACAAGCACGCCCAGGTGCTTCCCGACGGCAGGTACGTAAGCGCGATCGAGGACCGGACCCGACGGTTCTTCACTATGGTCGGAACACTGGTCCAGGGACGCGTCAGCGTCTCGGGAGCTG
>JBKHYB010000119.1:0-5525 GCA_046565725.1 Actinomycetota bacterium | reverse complement strand
GCCATGTGCACGAACGGGAGTGGGACGAACTCGAACAGCCCGTCATGGCCGTCGGCCACCAGGGACTCGTGCAATCCACGAACGACCATCAGATGCCTCGCCCAGTTACGAGGCCCCTCGACGGTGCCGAACATGATCGTTGCGTTGGACCTCAATCCCAGCGAGTGGGCGGTCCGATGAACGTCCACCCACTCCTGCGTCGTGAGTTTGTCCGGACAGATGATCGCCCTGATCTCGTCGTCGAGGATCTCTGCAGCGGTCCCCGGCAGGGTCGCCAATCCGGCTTCCTTCAGTCGTTCCAATAACGCGCGCACCGGCACGCCCGAGGCGCGCGCCCCCTGCAGGACCTCAAGAGCGGTGAAGGCGTGGACGTGCATCTCGGGGATCTCGGTCTTAACGGCCCTGAGGTACTCGGTGTAGTGATCCCCGGTGAAAGAGTGATGGATGCCTCCCTGCATGCACACTTCGGTAGCACCCATCTCCCATGCCTCGCGGGCGCGTTGTGCCACCTCTTCCGGTGACAACAGGTACGGCTCGCCGCGCAGGTTCAGAGACTTCGGTCCCTTGCTGAAGGCACAGAAGCCACAGCGGAAGTAGCACATGTTCGTGTAGTTGATGTTGCGGTTGATGACGTAGGTGACCTCGTCGCCAACCGTCAGCGACCTCAGCCGATCGGCGACGGCATAGAGCCTCTCGGCTTCACGTCCCCGGGCGGTGAACAGCAGCGCGACCTCTTCTTCGGTGAGCCGCTGCCCATCCTCGGCACGGTCCAGAGCGTCCCAGAGCGGCCGGCGCACGACCCGGCCGGGCACACGCCAGGCCCCCGTGAGGGCGGCCGTCATCGCCTCCTTGGACCTTGCCGGAGGTGGCTCGTCCGCTCCGGAGTACCAGGTCTCGTCGGCCGGCCTGCGGTAGCCATCGGCGTCGATCGCATCGAGGAGCTTGGGCCTCAGGGGCTTGGCGATCCACGTTTCGAGAGCCTCAGGGGTGGCGCAGTAACCCGGATAGACCGCGGTGCGTTCGAGCAAGGTGAACCCGGCGGCCTCCGTCACCTCGCGCAACTCGTCGATCTTGGGCCACGGTCGCTCGGGGTTGACGTGGTCGGGGGTCACCGGCGACACACCACCCCAGTCCGATAGCCCGGCCCCGATGTAACGCGAGTACTCATCCGGTGTGAGGTTGGGCGGAGCTTGGACGCCCACCTCGGGGCCCATGATCAGACGGGTCAGGGCGATCATCAAGCTCATCTCATCGACGGTGGGTTCGGGATGATCCTTCATGGCGATGTCCGGCTTGCGACGGAAATTCTGGACGATCACCTCTTGGATGTGGCCATGGCGTTCGTGAGAGGCGCGGATCGCCAGCAGGGCGTCGATCCTCTCTTCGAAGGTCTCGCCTATCCCGATCAGCACCCCGGTCGTGAACGGAACCCTCGCCGACCCGGCGTTCTCGAGCGTTTCGAGTCGCACGCCTGGCTTCTTGTCGGGGGCGCCGAAGTGAGCCATGCCGCGCTTCAGCAGTCGCTCGGAGAGGGTCTCGAGCATCATCCCTTGGCTGACCGAGACGTCCCGCAGCATCTCGATCTCGTCGAGGGTCATCGTGCCGGGGTTGGCGTGGGGAAGCAGGGAGGTGTGTTCGACAACGGCCGCGCACGCCGCGGCCAGATATTCGATCGTCGTCGCGTGACCCAGAGACTCCAGTTCGGCGCGCGCCTCGGGCCACTTACGCTCTGGCTTGTCGCCGAGGGTGAACAGGACCTCCTTACAGCCGGCTGCCTCACCGGCTCGGGCCACGTGCAAGACCTCATCGAGAGTCATGAACGCCCTCTCCCCCGGCCGAGGGGGATGAGCGAACGTGCAGTACCCGCACGAGTCCCTGCACAGCTTCGTAAGGGGCACGAAAACCTTGCGCGAATAGGTGATCCGCGGGCCGGTTGTCGCGTCGCGCAGCTCCGCCGCAGCTTCGATCACGGGGGCCGGCACGGAAAACGCCTCGGACGCCAGCTCGTAGACCTCTGCATCGTCGAGACGGTCGCCGACGGCGCGCCGCAGCAGCGCTTCCAGTCGGTTCATGCTGGTAACGCTAATACACTGCCCCTCCATGAGGGTCACTGCGCTAGCCGGGGGGGTCGGAGGAGCGAAGCTTCTCGTCGGGCTGGATAGGTGCACCGACGACCTGACGGCCGTCATCAACACCGCCGACGACGTTGAGATCTACGGGGTACACGTCTCCCCTGATGTCGATATCTGCACCTACTGGCTGGCCGGTATCGCCGATATCGACCGAGGTTGGGGCATCGCCGGTGACACCTTCAACCTGGTGGATGCCTGGGGGGCGCTGGGGGCCGACAACTGGTTCTCGCTCGGCGATAGAGACTTCGCGACCTGCTTGTACCGCATGCAGCGTCTAGCCGAGGGCCTCACGCCCACCGCCGTCACCGACGAGATCCGAAGGGCGTTGGGCGTTCGGGCACGGCTAATGCCGATGAGCGACCAACCCGTCCGAACCAAGGTGCAGACCACCGACGGTCGGACCCTCGGCTTCCAGGAGTACTTCGTCAAGGAACGGCAGGAACCGCCGATCGCAGAGATCCGGTTCTCGGGGATCGCCGACGCCAAGCCCGGCCCGGAGGTGCTCGGAGCGATCCGTGCTGCCGAGGTGGTGATCCTGTGTCCCTCCAACCCGTCGGTGTCGATCGGGCCGATCCTGGCTCTGCCTGAGGTGCGCCCGACGTTGGAAGAACATCCGCGGGTGATCGCGGTCAGCCCGATCGTCCAACGTGCAGCTTTGAAAGGACCGGCCGACAAGATGCTCCAAGCAGCCGGCATCGAGGTGTCGGCCACCGGAGTGGCCTCGCTATATCGCGACTTCGTCGACATCTTCGTGATCGATGCGCGCGACGAACACGAAGCCGTGGACATCGAGGCGATGGGGTTGGAGGTGATCGTCACCGACACGATCATGACGGACCACGATGCGTCGGAACGTCTCGCGGGTGCGTTGCTGTGAGCATCGAGATCCTGGCCGTGGAGGGAGTGCCCGAGGTCACCGCCGGAGACGACCTCGGGGAACTCCTGGCACAGGCTCTGGGCGACACGCTGCGCCCTGGAGATGTCCTCGTCGTAACGCAGAAGGTCGTGTCCAAGGCTGAGGGACGGTTCGCGCCTCGCAGCGAGAAGTTGCAGGTGGTAGCCAACGAGAGCGCGCGGGTTCTCCGGCGCACGGCAGGGGGCATGGTCATCGCCGAGACCCGACATGGGTTCGTATGCGCGAACGCAGGCGTCGACGAATCGAACATCCCGGGCGACGACCTCGTGCTGTTGCCGATCGATCCGGACGCGTCGGCGCGCCGGATCCGCTCGCGTCTCCAGCACCTGCTCGCTGTCGATGCAGCCGTGATCGTCAGCGATACCTTCGGGCGCGCCTGGCGGATCGGTCAGACCGACGTTGCGATCGGGCTTGCCGGCCTCTCGCCCTTCGTGGACCACATCGGACGGCCGGACACCCACGGCCGGATGATGACCGCAACCAGGATCTGTATCGCCGACGAGATCGCCGGGGCCGCGGAACTCGTGATGGGCAAGACCGACGGGATCTGCGCCGCGATCGTGCGTGGCTTCCCATACGAACCGGCGCGGGCCACCGCAACCGAGATCGTTCGTCCCCCCGAGCAGGACCTCTTCCGGTGAATCTCCAGGAAGCCGTAGCGGCCCGCCGCAGCATCCGCTCCTTCGAACCGCGAGAGGTGCCACGTGCAGCGCTGCTACGCGCGGTCCGCCTGGCCGTGCAGGCTCCCGCTCCCCACCACTCGTCTCCCTGGAGGTTCACCTTCCTCACCGACGCCCACGACAAGGAGAGGTTCTCGGCCGCGATGGCCGATGCATGGGGGTCGGATCTGGCGTCGGACGGTCTGCCGGACGACAAGATCGGAACCATCCTGGGGCGGTCCCATCGGTTACTGACCTCGGCCCCCGTGCTCGTCGTGTGCAGCGCGGACATGGCGCGCTCTCACGATTACCCAGACGCTCGCAGGCAGAGGGCCGAATGGAGCCTGTTCGCCCACTCCACGGGAGCCGCCCTGCAGACCTTCATGCTCTCGCTGGCCGAAGAGGGGATCGGATCGTGCTGGATCTCGGCCCCCGTTTTCTGCGGCGACGTGGTGAAGTCACACCTCGGGCTCCCGGGGCAGGTCGAGCCTCAGGCTCTCGTCCTGGTCGGCTACCCGTCCTCCGAATACCAACCCCGGCCCCGTCCGCAGCCGGACGCGTCCGCCTACATCGTGGGCTTTGGTACCCTGCCCAACCGTGAGTAAGAAGCTCGAGGAGAAGCAGCAGCGGCGACTGGCCGAGGAACGCAAACGCCAGGAGGCCGCCCAGGCTGCTCGCAAGCGCAACCTGATGACCGTGGGTATCGCCGTTCTGATCGGCGCCCTCGTCGTTGCGCTGATCATCGCGAACCGCCCCGAGGACCCGGGCGCCGACTTCGGCGTCGCCGCCGACGAAGCGGGTTGCACCGAGATCGAGACCCACGAGGATGAGGGCCGCGGGCACACCGAAGATGTCGCGGAGGACGTCCAGTACGGGACCCAGCCGCCGACCTCGGGTCGCCACGCCGGGAGCACCACCGACATCGGCTTCCACAGCGAACCCGTTCAAGAGGAACTCGTCGTTCACAATCTCGAGCACGGCGAGGTCGCCGTGTGGTATTCGCCGGACGCTCCCGCCGAGGTGCTCGACCAGCTCGAGACCTACGTCAACGATGCGGGTATCGGGATGCTCGCCGTTCCGTACGACAACGTTCCCGACGGCTATAACTTCTCCCTCAGTGCTTGGGGGGCCAGCCAGTCCTGTGAGGAAGTCTCCGGTGAGGTGCTGGCCGAGTTCCGGGAACGCTTCCAGGGCAAGGGCCCGGAGAGCGTAGGCATCCCGCCGTACGAACCAGAGTCCTAGGCTTGCGTCGTTTGCTTATTCCCTTCTAGCGGGTCGACTGGGAACCTGAGCCTGTCGAGTGACCGCTCTTGAGCGCGCCCACCGACGTCCTAGAGATCGATAAGAAGGAGCTTCGATGCACCGGCGCTTCATCGCTCCCCTAGCGGCCGTCGTCCTGCTTGTAACCCCAGGAGCCGCGGCGGCACCTCCCGAAGTGACCGACAAGATGACGGCTTGGGGGATCCTCGTTCCCGGCCAGAGTGGCGTGGCTTTCTCCCACGACAAGGACCAGCGCGACGCGTATGCGGCGCTGGTGGACGACGACAACGTCACCCCCGATGAACTCCCCAACTACTTCCACTCCCTGCAGTTCGGGGTCGATGAGATCACCGAGGAGTACATGCCTCCGGGTCGAACCGACGTGACGATCTATCGCGATGCGCTCGGCGTCCCGGCCGTCTACGGAGACAGCGACGAGGCACTCGCGTTCGGGATCGGCTACGCCATGGCAGAGGACCGCATGTGGCAGATAGATCTCCTGCGCCACCTATCCCGGGGCAAGATCGCAGAGATGCTGGCGGACGACGAAGAGGCCGA
>JBKHYB010000118.1:262-5546 GCA_046565725.1 Actinomycetota bacterium | reverse complement strand
GACGTTCAGTCGCTGGCGGAAGTAGCCCTCTCTGTAGAGCAGTCCTACTCCGACCAGCGGCACGCCGAGGTCACTCGAGGCTTTCAGATGGTCACCGGCGAGCACGCCGAGACCTCCCGAGTAGATGGGTAGCGCTTCGCTGACACCGAACTCGGGCGACAGATACGCGATCGTGACGTCCGGGGCCTTCGGCTGTGATTGGAACCAGCGCGGCTCGCTCACGTACGACTCGAGATCTTCCTCGACCTGCTTCAGGAAACCGAGGAAGGGCCCGTCCTCTGCGAGCTCCGCCAAGCGTTCATTGCCGACCAGGCCCAGCGTCTTTACGGGATCGTGGTTCGCGGCTTCCCAGGCGTCCGGGTCCGCCCAGCGGAACAACTCTGCGGTTGCCGGATCCCACGACCAGCGGAGGTTAAGTGCGATGGAGAAGAGTGGACGGATCGGTTCGGGCAGGCTTGCCCGGACCGCGAAACTCTTGAGTGCCTTCATGTCGCCACTCTGACGCATGGGTAACGCCCTCGCAAATACGCACCCAGCCGACCAAGCTCTAGTTCCACGGAACTTCCGGAAACCGGAAGAAACGTGGGTTCCAAGCACGCTTCGCCTTCCGAAATGGGGCGATTTCGACCGGGCAAGGGAGGGCGGAGATGGGTATGGAGTAGTCCGGTAGCCTCGGGTGAGGCCGTCGAACGCCGTCTAGATATGGGAAGAGGGGTTTTCAGCTTTGAAGCCGGACGTCGGTAGAGGGCACGTGATCATCGAACGGATCGAGCCCTGTATAGATGGGGGCCGCTTCCGGGCCAAGGCCATCGTGGGAGACGTGGTCGAGGTGACCGCCGACATCTTCAGGGATGGCCCGGACCTGCTGCAGGCCGTGCTCCGTGCCAAACCACCGGGCTCCCGCAAGTGGGTTGAGTCCCCGATGACCCCGCTAGTCAACGACCGCTGGAGCGGCTCGTTCAGCCCCGACAGGATCGGGGTGTGGCGATACACGATCGAGGCCTGGACCGATCACTTCGCCACCTGGAGGCGCAACCTCATCAAGAAGGTCGAGGTCCACGACGACATCGAACTCGAGCTTGAAGAAGGCGCCCGCCTGATCGAAGCTCGGCTCCCGAAGATCCCGGCGAAGGAGCGCAAGCTAGTGGCCGGAGCGCTAACCGCCATCAGGGAGGAGCCCGGCAAAGACCGGTGGACGTTCTCGGACCCCAGGGTCGTGGCCGCACTCTCCGACGTGGTCGGGCTCGCTATGCAGAAGCACCCCGACCGGAACGGCTCGTCGACCAGCGAACCAGCGCTCGAACTGTACGTAGACCGGGAACGGGCGAGGTATGGGGCCTGGTACGAGTTCTTCCCGCGCTCGACGGGGACCAAGACGAAGCACGGAACGTTCAAGACGGCGGCGAAGCTGCTCCCGAAGATCGCCGACATGGGTTTCGATGTCGTCTATCTGCCACCGATCCATCCGATCGGCACGGCCTTCCGGAAAGGCAGGAACAACACCCTGACGGCAGAGAAGGGCGATGTCGGTTCGCCGTGGGCGATCGGCAACAAGGAGGGCGGGCACACCGCCGTCCACCCCCAGCTGGGAACGATCGATGATTTCGATGCCTTCGTTGCGGAGGCCGAGCGGAACAACCTCGAGGTTGCCCTCGACTACGCGATCCAGGCATCACCCGACCATCCGTGGGTGAAGGAGCATCCCGAGTGGTTCCACCACCGCCCCGATGGCTCGATCCGCTACGCCGAGAATCCTCCGAAGAAGTACCAGGACGTGTACCACGTCAACTTCGACAACGAGAAGGCGACCGAACTCTGGTTGGAGTTGAAGGGGATCCTCGACTTCTGGATCGACCACGGCGTCAAGATCTTCCGCGTAGACAACCCACACACGAAGCCGTTCCCGTTCTGGGAATGGGTGATCGAGGAGATACACAAGGAACACCCCGACGTGATCTTCCTCGCCGAAGCGTTCACGCGACCGAAGGTGATGCAGCAACTCGCCAAGCTCGGGTTCACGCAGAGCTACACCTACTTCACGTGGCGCAACACCAAGCACGAGCTGATCGAGTACATGACGGAACTCACCCAAACGGAGATGCGCTGGTACTTCCGTCCGAACTTCTTCGTCAACACGCCCGACATCCTGCACGAGTACCTGCAGACGGGTGGCCCCCCGGCCTTCAAGATCCGCCTCGTGCTCGCGGCGCTCCTATCCCCTACCTACGGGATCTACTCGGGTTACGAGCTGTTCGAGAACACGCCCGTCAAGGAAGGTTCGGAGGAATACCTCGACTCGGAGAAGTATGAGCTGAAGCCTAGAGACATCAACAGTGGGCCGAACCTCGTGCAATACATCAGAACCGTCAACGACATCAGGCGTAAGCATCCCGCTTTGTCGGAGATGACGAATCTCGTCTTCCATCATTGCGACAAGGACAACATGCTGGCGTTCAGTAGATCCAGTGTCGACGGCGACACGATCCTGGCGATCGTCAACCTGAACCCCTTCCACTGGGAGGAAACGACGGTTCACCTGGATCTCGAGGCCATGGGGGTCGACCCCTACCACCCGTTCGAGGTTCGGGATCTGGTCACGGGCGAGAACTACGTCTGGCACGGCCCCCACAACTACGTCAAGCTGGACCCACACTACGAACCTGCGCACATCTTCGAGATCGGAGGTTAGGTGACAGCTTCCGAGCCGCGCTCGGCCCGCAAACACACGCGGGTTATAGGCGATCCCCTCTGGTACAAGAAGGCCGTTATCTACGAGGCTTACGTCCGTTCATTCAAGGACAACAACGGCGACGGATTCGGGGATTTCAGAGGGTTCACCGAACAGCTGGACTACCTTGAATGGCTCGGCATCGATTGCATCTGGCTCTTGCCGTTCTTCCAGTCACCGCTGCGGGACGGCGGGTACGACATCAGCGACTTCTATTCGATCCTGCCCGAGTACGGAACCTTGAACGACTTCATGGAGTTCCTCGAAGCGGCCCACAGCAAGGGCATCCGCGTCATCTCAGACTTCGTCGTCAACCACACCTCGGACCAGCACCCGTGGTTCCAGGAATCGAGGGTGCCGGGGTCGGACAAGCGCGACTGGTACGTGTGGTCGGACGACCCCGAGCGTTACAAGGAAGCGCGCATCATCTTCATCGACACGGAGAAGTCGAACTGGACCTACGACGAGGTGGCGGGCCAGTACTACTGGCACCGCTTCTTCAGCCACCAGCCCGACCTGAACTACGACAACGAGGAGGTCCAGGAGCAGATCCTCGCGGCCATGAGGTTCTGGCTCGATCTCGGTCTCGACGGCTTCCGGCTGGACGCGGTTCCCTACCTGTTCGAGCGCGAGGGGACCAACTGCGAGAACCTCCCCGAAACGCACGCTCTGCTCAAACGGTTCCGTGCCGAGATCGACAAGGACTACGAGGACATCGTGCTGCTGGCGGAAGCCAACCAGTGGCCGGCCGACGTCGTGCAGTACTACGGGGACGGCGACGAGTGCCACATGAACTTCCACTTCCCCTTGATGCCTCGCATGTTCATGGCGGCTCGGCGTCAGGTCCGGTACCCCATCGTCGAGATCCTTTCGCAGACCCCCGATATCCCCGACAACTGTCAGTGGGGCATCTTCTTGCGGAACCACGACGAGCTGACGCTGGAGATGGTCACCGACGAAGAGCGGGACTACATGTACAACGAGTACGCCAAGGACCCGCGGATGAAGCTGAATCTCGGTATCCGCAGGCGGCTCGCCCCTCTGTTGGACAACTCTCGTGGCCAGATGGAGCTCTTCCACGCCATGCTGTTCTCCCTACCGGGAACGCCGATCATCTACTACGGGGATGAGATCGGGATGGGCGACAACATCTATCTCGGTGACCGCGATGGGGTACGCACACCGATGCAATGGAACAGCGACCGCAACGCCGGCTTCTCCCAGGCGGATTTCGCTCAGCTCTATCTGCCGCTGCTGATGGATCCCGTTTACGGGTATCAGGCTTGCAACGTGGAGGCAGAGCTTCGGAACCCCTCTTCGTTCCTGCAGTGGTTCCGGAACCTGCTCGCCGTGAGGAAGCAGCATCCCGTACTGGGGATGGGCACCTTCGAGGTGCTCGACCCGGATAACCCCGCCATCTTCGCCTTCGTGCGGAGGTACGGCGACGACACAGTGTTGTGTGTCAACAACCTCTCGTCGCGGGCCCAAGCTGCCGAGTTAGACCTATCCCCATACGAGGGTATGTACCCCGTAGAGATGCTCGGAGCCGAGCGGTTCCCGCGCATCGGTGAACTCCCATACCTGCTCACGTTCGGGGCGCACGCCTTCTATTGGTTCCAACTTGTTTCCGAGGAGTCCCTATGAATCTGAACATCGAACAGATCCGGCAAGTGCTGCCGACCAAGCGTTGGTTCGGAGAGAAGGGACGGAACATCTCGGCGATCCATCTGATCGACCTCGGGATACTGCACGAGGAAGCAGACTCGGTCCTGGCACTCGGTCTTGTCGATGTCGGGTTCGAAGAGGGACCCGATTCGATCTATCACCTGCCCCTGCTGATCGAAGGTGATTCCGTCAGGGACGCCACCGAGGAGCCCGAGCGACTGCGGATCCTCGGCGAGATGCTGGCACACGGACACCCGATCAAAGGCGAGCACGGGATCTTCCACTTCAGCGGGCCGGGTCTCGATCCGGGGAACCCGCCCGGCAGCGGCTCGGTAAGAACCATCGATGGAGAGCAATCCAACACCTCCGTGGTGTTCGACGACTCCGTGATCCTCAAGTTCTTCCGCAAGGTGGAGCCGGGGACGAACCCAGATCTCGAACTGACCAGAGTGCTCACGAACGAAGGGTTCCGGTCCATCCCCGAGCAGCTCGGAGAGATCTTCTACGAGGCCACGGCAGACGCCGAGGTCGTTCCCGAAGAGGCGCACTCCCCCAACATCGACCTGGGGATCGCCCAGCGTTTCATCCACGGGGGCCGGGAAGGTTGGACGATAGCGCTCGACCACATCGGGGCCCTCTTCGACCAGGTACACGAAGCGGACGTTCCAGAGGATCGGAACGCGCTCGTCGAGGAACGGGCAGCGGACATCCTCGGCGCGATCGAGCAGTTGGGAGATGCCACGGCGACGATGCACGTAACGCTCGCCCGCGAGGACATCGAACCGGAGCTACGTCCCGAACCGGTCATCGAAGACGACCTCCGGCATTGGTCGGCGTCGGCCCGCGCTCTCCTCGCGGCAACCGCCCAGCGCTCCGAGGAGCTTTCGCGCC
>JBKHYB010000118.1:0-252 GCA_046565725.1 Actinomycetota bacterium | reverse complement strand
CTCAGCGAACGTATCGACGAACTGTTCGGACGGGTGATCGATGTTGAGGACGCGGGCGCCCGGCTCCGCATCCACGGTGACTACCACCTCGGACAGGTACTGCGGGTCCCGCGGCTCTGGTACATCCTCGACTTCGAAGGGGAACCGGCGCGCACTCTCGAAGAGCGCCGGACCAAGCAGTCGCCACTGAAGGATGTCGCGGGCATGCTGCGTTCCCTCTCCTATGCGGCTCACGCAGCACTGTTCGAGAGA
>JBKHYB010000117.1:0-5616 GCA_046565725.1 Actinomycetota bacterium | reverse complement strand
ACTCCGTGCGCTCTTCGGAGGGAGCGTAGGGGCTCTCCATCGCTCCACCCGAAGCATCGGGGTGGTCGACGAAGAACTGGGCGTTGACCTGGGTGAAGTTCGCCCATTCAGAAGGGATGTTGTCGGCAGGGAAGATGGCGTCCACGGGGCAAGCCGGGAGGCAAGCATCGCAGTCGACGCACTCCTCCGGGTGGATGTAGAGCTGCTCCTCACCCTCGTAGATGCAGTCGACCGGGCACTCGTCGACGCACGCGCGGTCCTTCACCCCGATGCATGGCTCGGCGATGACGTAAGTCATCTACTTCCTCCTGACTGAAAAAAGGGGGGCAAGCTGCTGGTGTTACGCGACCGATGATACCCATCTATGCAGACAACGACCGGGCTTGTGCCCTAGTTACTTGGGGTCTTCCTTCCACGCCTCCACGGCCACCTTCTCCAGGAACGTGAAACCCCCGGACTTGCGGCCCACGGCCCCGGAGACCCCGTGGGGCATGACCTTGGTCAGTTTCATCATCGGGGAGGCCACGATGACCTCGCCGCGGTTCTTGACGATCGCTTCGATCGTCTCGCTCGCGACCTCTTCCGGATCGACGGTTGTGGCAAGCCCGGGGGGCCTCTTGCCCTTGGACCAGTCGGCGAACATCCCTGCCTCGGCGACGAAACCGGGACAGATCACCGATACGCCCACGCCGTACTTCATGAGCTCCTCACGCAGCGACCACGAGAACCCTACGAGCGCATGCTTGGAGGCCGAATAGACGCTGTTGTAGGGAACGGCCATCTTGCCGGCAACCGACGCGATGTTGGCGATGTGGCCCCTCTTCCGCTCGACCATCGACGGCAATACCATCCGAGTCAGCCACTGGACCGAGACGATGTTCGTCTGCATGATCTGGCCAATGGCGTCGAAGTCGTACTCGTGGAAGGGCGCGTAGCGCTCGACACCTGCGTTGTTCACCAAGAGGTCGATCGGCCCCAACTCCGACGTAGCCCGGTCGACGAGGTTGTCCAGATCCTCTCTGCGCGTAACGTCCGTCGGGACGCATATCACCTTGGTTCCGTGACGGGCGATGCGGGCCGCCGTCTTCTCGAGATCCTCGACGGACCGAGATGCGAGGGCCAGATCCACCCCTTCGGATGCGAGGGCATCGGCGAGATAGACACCGATGCCTCGTGAGGCTCCAGTAAGGATCCCAGCCGTACCTCGAAGCTCCATCACGTCTCCCTCTATGCGCCGGCGAAAGGACCAGCCTAACCATCACCTCAGAGCAACCGGTAGCGCCGCGCCACCCGATACTGGACGTACATCGCTATCGCGGTGATGGCGAACATGGACAATGCGATCGTCGACGCGTAGCCGAGACGGAAGTATCGGAACGCCTGGCGATAGGCGAACAAAGGCAGGTATGTGGTCGCCAGTCGCGGCCCCCCGTCGGTCACCATGAGGGCCGGAACGAAGTTCATCTGCAACGCCAGGACCACATCCCGGGCGGTCAGTAGCAACAGCACGGGAGCCATCAGCGGCAACGTGATCCGCCTGAGCACGAACCAGGGGCGAGCCCCGTCGACGCTGGCAGCGTCGTAGAGGGATCGCGGCAGAGCTCGTCGGGCAGCTAGAGCGATCACGAAACCCTCCCCGATCTGGAACACGCTCATGATGGCGATCGAAACGCGTGCCGACCAGGTGCCGCTCAACGGTCCGGCATCCCCAGGCCACAGTGCAGTGAGGGGGCCGTAGAGCGGATTGAGCAGCCACAGCCAGAGCAACGCGTAGGCCGCGTCGGGAACGACGGAAGGAAGGAAGACTCCCGTTCGTCCGAACGAACCCGAAGCCCGATCCCGATGCAGTAACAGAGCCAGGCCCACGACCGCCGCCATGCGAAGTGGTACCGCGATCATGACGTGGAAGCCCGAGTTCGCGAGCGAGCGCCAGAAGCCATCGTCCGAGAGCATCCGCTCGAAGTTCTGAAGCCCGACGAACGAGAAGTCACCGACACCGGAGTAGTCGGTGAGCGCGAGAACGACCGCGCCGAGGGCGGGAACCACCAGGAGCAGCGTCAGACCTGCGACGAATGGAAGCGCCAGGAACCCGCTGCGTCTCAACCGTCGATCCTCGTGTCGTCGTCGGCGAAGCGGTAGATGTGCCTCTCCTCGACATCGAGCGCAACATCTTGGCCAACGACGGGGGCGTTATCGCGTGAGGTGCGAACGAAGACCGTCCGATCAGCCACCACGAGTTCGGCCAAGGTCTCGGATCCGAGCTCGTCCAGCGCCGTCACGCGGCCGCGCAAGCGCCCCTCGATCGTTATGCGGAGGTGTTCGGGCCGGATACCCACGGTTGCTGCGCCGTTGGGGGGGCCGAGCATGTCGGCCGGGAACAGGTTCATCGGGGTCCGTCCGAGGAAGGAGGCCACGAACACGTTGGCCGGGCGATCATAAAGGTCGAGCGGCGTGCCGACCTGTTCGATGGCGCCGGATCGCAACACCGCTATGCGATGCCCGATCGTCATCGCCTCGATCTGGTCGTGAGTGACGTACAGCGTCGTCGCCTCCAGTTCGGCTTGCAGGGCTCGCAGTTCGGATTGAACCCGCAGCTTCAATGCCGCATCCAGGTTGGACAACGGTTCGTCCATGAGGAACGCGGCCGGCTCGCGCACCACGGCTCGCGCCAACGACACCCTCCTGCGTTCGCCACCCGACAGCTCCGCCGGCCGTCTCCGCAACAGCGGAGCGATGCCCAGGAGATCCGAGGTCTTAGCAACTGCTTCGTCGACCTGAGCTTGCGGAACCTTGCGCGCCAGCAACGGGAAGCCGATGTTCGTTGCGACATCGAGATGCGGATAAAGGGCGTAGTCCTGGAACACCATCGCCACATCCCGGTCGCCCGGCTCGGCGTTCGTTACGTCCCGCCCTGCCACTTCGATGGTCCCTCGATCGAGACTCTCGAGCCCGGCGATACAGCGCAACAACGTGGACTTGCCCGATCCCGAAGGCCCAACGATGACCAGCATCTCGCCCTCGGCGACCTCGAGATCCACCTCCCTCAAGGCCGGAGGAGCACTACGCCCGTAGCTCTTTACCAGACCTTCAACGCGGATCGTCAAGAGGTCCCCTCCTCGAACAGTGGACGGGTTTGAGCATCGATCTCTTGCAACCCTCTGTCGACGTCGTACGCCGGGTCGTAGAAGACGCGGGTGAGGATCTCCTCGACCACGTCCTCGATCTCGGGCCAGGTCGGGATGACAGGGGTCCGGCGCAGATGTGAGATGCCTTCCAGGAAGACGTCGCTGTGACGCGGCGCCTGGCCGGGGTTCAGGAACGCAGCGCTCTCGGAGACCTCCACGAGAGATGGGACCGTGCGACCCCCGACGGCGGTGATCGTCTGTCCCTGCTCACCGAGTGCGAAGCCCAAGAAGGTCACGGCGGCATCGAGGGCGTCCGAGCCCGAAGCGATGCAATAGGCATCGCTGTGCAGTATCCCCGCCGGCTCCTCCGCCACGGGGAGGGGGGCAACGTCCCACCTCAGGTCGACGCTCTCACGGAAGAACGGGGTTTCCCGGCGTGACGACAGCCGCATCCCGAGCTTGCCCGTAACGAATCGGGTCTCAAGATCCTGGGCCGAGATCTCGTCTTCGGTCGGAACGACCTCATCCTCACGGACGAGTCCCACCAGGAACCCGATGGCTTCGCGCGCTTCGGGGGTGTCGAGGGTGAACCGGCTCGGCGTTTCGAGGTCGTCCACGATGTCGCCTCCGTTAGACCAAACGAATGGCGCCAGACGGATCACGTTCGGCTCGATACCGAGTCCTCGGACGCCGTCGGCCGGATCGTTCAGGGCCAGGGCATACCTGCGGAACTCCTCCCAGTCCCACCCCTCTTGAGGCCGGGACAGCCCCGCCCTATCGAGGAGGTCTTCGTTGTAATAGACGACGAGGGAGGAGACGTTCTGCGGCATGCACTGCAGCGTTCCCTCGTAGGTGAAAGCTTCGACGGGGGCCTCGTAGTAGTCGGCGAGATCGATCCCCGCTTCGTCCAGGTGAGGCTCAACAGGTTCGATCGCACCGCGCGCTACGAACTGGGAGTACTCGCGGAAGTTCACAAGGAAGACGTCCGGCGGGTTGCCCCCTGCGAAAGAGGTCGCCAGCTTCTGCAGGTGTTCGTCCTTCTCCGCGATCGGGACGGCGCGCACGTCGATGTCAGGGTGGGTCTCTTCGAAGGTTGAGATCAGTTGTCTGTAGATCGCCGTCTCTTCCGCCTCTCCGGCGAACTGGAATACGACCGTGCCGTCCGAAGCGGCCGAACCGCCTTGCGAGCATGCAGCGGTCAACAGCGCGATGCACGCCCACCACGAGACCTTCCCGTTCATCCCGTCTCCAAGGTCTTCGTGAAGAAAGCTCGTTGCACCGCCAGGAACGCGATCACGGCGGGCAGTGTCGCTATGACCCCGGCCGCCAAGAGCAGTGGGAAGTTCTGCGGCTCGAGGGTCTGCAGCTGCCGCAGTCCCATCGGCACCGTGAACAGGGTCTCATCGTTCAGATAGAGAAGCGGATCGGTGAAGTTGGCCCAGTAAGTCACGAAGGTAAGCACGGCCACAGCGAAGACGGCCGGTTTGGCCAAAGGGAAGGCGACCTTCCTCCATACGCCGAACGGCGACCACCCATCCAAACGGGCGGCGTCGAAGAGACCGCGATCGATCCGCGAGTACGCGAGGGCGAAGATCAGGACGTAGAAGGGGGCCGTTCCCATCAGGGCCGGCATCGTCAAGGCGACGAGAGAATCGGTCAGCCCGAGCTTCTGGAACAGCACGAAGCGAGGAACCCAGATCGCGCCGAGAGGAACCATCATGGCAACAACGGTGAGCACGACCAGCACGGTGCGGGTTCGTCCACGCGCGGTCGCTATCGCGAACCCGGCCAGGGACGCGATCAGAACGCTCAGAGGAACGGCGATCGCTACGACTATCAGGGAGTTGATCATCTGATCCCAGATCGGGACGAACAGCGACACGAACCTGTAGGTGTCCACCGAGGCGCCCTCCGGCCATAGCTCGAAGCCGTCCGGCGGAGGCAGACCCGGTCGTCGGAGGGACGCCAGGATCATGAAAGCGAGGGGAAGGAGGAACAGCATGCCGGCAGCGACGGCTCCGGCCTTCCGGCCCCACCGAGGACGCGTCACCGTGCAGTCTTCTCCTCGATAAGGACCCTGATCCGCACCTGTTCTCCGCACCCTTCCCTCAGGATGAGGTTCACATAGTTCTCCTTGGGGTCGGTGAACGAGATCTCTGCCTCGAATCCTTCATTGTCGCCACCGAGCAGCACATAGCCACGTTCGGTCAAGGTACGGACGATATCGGGATAGAGCTCGACTATCTGCGTGGTGGCGATGATCTCGGCCCCAGCGAAACCCGCTCGTTCCTCTAGCCGGGTCACGGTGCCCCAACGATCCGCCGGAAAATGACCTGGAAGGCGGACCTGCGAAGCGGCCGGGGTGGGCGACGGACAGGGCTGTGTCGCGCGCTGCTGTTCTCCCGATCCGCAGGCGGCCAGGAGGAGAAGGCAAGCGACGAGCGAGGGTCTCGGCATGTCCCGCAGTTCTATCGTGCGAGCTGCCTTTCCG
>JBKHYB010000116.1:0-5658 GCA_046565725.1 Actinomycetota bacterium | reverse complement strand
CGACGCTGGTGGGCCGCACCACTGCGAAGAAGGTCCCACCACGTGGCCTCTCCGCCAGCGAGAAGGAACCATCCGAGGCCGTGGTCGTGGTTCCCACAGTCGTGCTTCTTCTGCCCGGACGGTACTTCTTGATGACCACCGTGCGGTCGGCCTCGCAGGCATCCCTCCACGACGAGACCGCCCCGCGGAACGCCCGGCCGTCGTGGGCGAGACTCACGTCAGCGCTCGCCCGGTACGTCTGGGCGATCAGGTCCATCTGCGTTTGGGGATTGAGGAAAGGCAGCGTCTGTGCGGTGCTGACCATCGGGTCGTTGAAGCTGAAGACGTCAACCCCACGCTCTCCTCGACCTTCGAGGGTCTCGTCACCCCTCACCAGACCGTCGCTGGCGTAGACGTAGCCGTTGTACCAGTACGACGACCAGGTGTCGCTGTCGACGGCCGCACCGGTCCCGTTAGGAGCGCTGTGAGCGACGTATCGCCCGACCTCCTTGCCGACCGGTCCGTAGAAGGGCGGGGTCACGCCCTGGGTGTCGGTGAAGTCGATCATCGACGTCCCGCCGGTGTACCAGGCCGAGGCCAGAACATACCTACCGTTGGTGGTTGGAACCACCGTGTAGTTGTGGGCGGTGCATTCACGCTCGACGTTCCTGGGGATCTTGAAGTATCCGAGCGAGTTGAACTGCCGATCGTAGAAGAGCATGGCGCCCTGACGGTCAGGTTTGCCGTCTTCGAGGTGACAACGGTCACCACCTCCACCACCGGACTCGTCCTCGAAGGCAATGACCTTGCCGTCCCACGAAACCGTGACCGAGTGGAACAAGAGGTCAACGTCGTTGCTCGTCATGCCCCTCAGGTAGCGTGGGTTGAAGGGGTCTGTGGTGTCCCACATCAGGCCCTCACGCCAGCAGGCCCCGAAGGCCCGGTCCAAGCCCGTGAATGCCGAGATGTCGTGGCAACCGCGGAAGTGGATCGTTCGTGTGCTGCTCACCGGCAAAGAGGTGACCGCGTTCTGACGGGAAGGCAAGCCGAGACGCTTGACGTTGGCGTAGGTGCCGTCCGCAGCGCGGTCGTCGGCAGTGGCAGGAGCCGAGAGAGGCACCTTGATGATCGATATCTGGTTGTGCGGCTCCAGGCACCGGGTGCCGTCGTTGCGGTGGTTCGCCGCGCGGGCGGGCGTCCGGGTGTCGTCGGCGGCGATGCCTTCGGTGCGGCCACCGGTCGGGTAGGACGACACGTAGAGGTAGACGTTCCCATCCTCACCTGGGATCAAGGTGTGCGTGTGAGACCCGCAGTCGGTCGGCACGGCGGCGATCTGAACCGGGCTCGTCTCGTCGCTGATGTCGAAGATGCGCACGCCCTCCCAGGCTTGGGCGTTCTGATCGGCGGTGAAGTTAGCTGGAAGACCGCCGGCACCACAGGCCGTGGAGTCGGTAGCGCTCCACCGAGGCGAGTCCACCGATAGGAAGAGAAGGTCGGCTGTGCCGTCATCATCGCTATCCCAGACGGAGATGTCGTTCTGAGGGCCGGGGCAGGAGACATCGGCGATCACGTTCGCAGGGTTCTCGATGTCGGTGGGGTCTGTGATGTCGATGATGCGGAAGCCGTCGTAGTTGCCCGCGTACGCGCGGTTCCCCCAGAAGGCAAGGTCGGAGTTGGTCGTTCCCTGCTTAACCGACGTCCCTTCGTAAGCCATGTTGTCCGTGTGGTCGTCGCTGTTATGCGACGCACTTGCGATCCCTAACTGAAGCAGGCTGAACATCAGCCCAAGGATCAATGAGGCAACGCCTAAGCGTCTTCGCAATGGAACCCCCCTTATGTCCGCAACCGACCTTCTATCTGGAAGGGCCGGTAACTCCCGATTGGTAACGGTTGGGTCTACACCGGTCTGCTCGCTCTGTCAAAAGCACTTCGCGCTCCTTGGAGCACGTCGCGTAGTTGCTCGGTTTGCTGGGAGAGGAGACCCAACGCTCTTGTTTCCACGGCACTTCCGCTTTTCGGAAGGATCCTGGATCGCAACGGACGGCTTCGGTTTCGCGCATGCCACTTCACGTCCTGTTGGTCACCTCGAAGACAGTGACTCGTTTCTGGAAGTGATCACTTCTGTTGTTCGGATCTCTAGAGCGTTCTCACGTTCGACTCATCCTCACCTCATAGGTCAACCCAAAGATGGCAGTGGCAGCAAAGGATGACGTTTCTAGCGACAGGGAGGTCGGGACGATGCGTTTGGCTATCCGCAGGAGTGCTCCGGTTGCACTCTTGCTATCTCTTCTCATTGTTTCTGTGCCAGTAGCTCCACCCGCGATCGCGGCATCGAGCGAAGGGTGCTCCATTCCATTGACGAGGGCCAACCGACCAGTGGCTCGCCGATCGATACCCTCCGAACGGGCCACCTTCATCGACCCGACGGCGGTTGTGCGCCGGGGCTCCGATGCGCGGGTGGGGGAGAAAGTCTATATAGCTCCGTTCGCGCGCCTCGATGCTCGCGGCCACGACATCTGCATCGAGGGTGCCACCAACGTCCAGGACAACACCCGTCTGCTCGCTCGTTCGGGGCCGATCCATGTTGGGCAGCACGCGATCGTTGCTCACAACGCATCTTTGATCGCAACGGAAGGCCCCGTGAGCATGGGCGTTCTCGATGCCTGTCCGCTCCCCGAGCCCGGTGCCGACCCGAACGCGATCGGAGACCCTCAGGAACGGGGCCGCCAGGCTCTTGCGAACGCTCTGGCTGAGGCGGGAGCCCATTACGAGTGTGACGAGGTTCCCTCGTTCATCGGCTTCAACGCGTTGAACGAATCGGCGATCGGTGATGGTGCCTTGCTCTCAGTGACGTCCAGGATCGCTCCCGGAGTCGTGTTGCATCCGGGGTACTCGACCTTCCCCGGCAAGAGTCTCGACACCCAAGCTGAGGCCGAGGATCCCTCGATGGGCAAGGTCCGCCTGGTCAATGCGGGTGACATCGTGTTCATGGAGGCCGTACTGCACGTCAACGAATGCCTCGCACGTGGATACACCGAGATGTTCCGGCTTCTTCCGTCGAGCGTGCGCGGCATCAACTGGGACCCCGGAGCGTTCCATGGGTGTGAGTTCAACCGTTCGACCGAGGCTCCCGTCATCGACGGCGAGGTGGTCGTGGACCCGGATCCCGCCATCGATGTACGCATCATCGGGGACGCAGAGATCGGAGACATCGATGGGATCTCTGCGAAGACTTCCATCCGTGCCGACGAGGGTGAACCGTTCCACATGGGTCACGGGATCTCATGGCAGCCGGGTTCGACCTTCCACGCACTCGAGCCGACCGCCGAAGATGCAGAAGTGGGCGTCACGATAGGCGACGACGTGACGATCGGTCGTCGCGCGGTCGTTCATGGCGGTGGTCGCCGGCCCCGTGCCGGTGGTCCCGGTAACGAGCCGACAACCATCGGAAGCGGGTCCATGATCGGTGACCTTGCAGTCGTGTTCCGTTCGGATCTCTTCCCCAACACGATCGTCGGACGCAAGGCGGTACTCGTTGCGTACGACACGTCCACCTCGGGGGAGAACATCCCCGATGGATGCGTCAAGTTCTCCGATACCCCGCAGGATGAGTGCGCGTACATCGTCGAGTGGTAGCTGTGAGAAACCGTTCTGGGCTGGTGGTGGGGCTGGTCGTTGTTGCCGTGGTAGCGGCCGGCCTCACCGTTACCTATAGGTCTCGTGTTGGCACGACCGATCCGATCCCGGCACCGAGAGGTCTGCGTGCCGGTTTGCTGGATAGCTCCACCGACGAGTCATGGACCACCAAGTGGCGGTTGTGCTGGGACCCGGTGGATCACGCCGATCGGTACCTCGTCACCGTCGCTACCGCAGAAGGAGCGGGATCCGCTATCGAGGTCGAGGGGACCTGCTACGAACTGACGATCGCCAGTGGCGCGCTGAACGACGGCATGGCGGGTCGGGATGCGCAGCTCTCACTGATGTCCTCACAGATGACCGTCGCGGTCCGCGCCCAGGTCGGAGACAGGGTTGGGCCGGAAACAGACTACGTGGCAGTCGGCGAAGAGCTCTAAAGGGAGCCGTAGGTCCATCTCCCTAGAGCTAATCCGGTCGAGAAGTGAGAACCTTTACCTGAAGTCAGCATCGGCCTGGGGCGCCCACGACCCTAGGCAGCGAGGTTGCCAGGAGGGGAGAGCGACGTGCCATCGGGAACGAGGTCTGCGATCCGTGCCGGTCTCGTCGTGCTCGCGACCGTGATCGGCGCGTGTGGTGGGGACGGACCAGACGGGGCTTCCGGGGGCGACCTGGCGTCTCGGGGGGAGAGCCTGTTCCAGGAGAATTGTGCTCAGTGTCACGGGGCCGACCTGAAAGGGACGAAGACGGGACCTCCGTTCCTATCGCCGATCTACGCTCCGAATCACCATCCCGACGGATCCTTCCACGCTGCGGTCGTGCAGGGCGTGCAGCCACATCACTGGGAGTTCGGTCCGATGCCTCCCGTTCCGGCTTTGGACGCAGGGGACGTGGATGCGATCGTCGCCTACATCCGAGAGCAGCAGGAAGCGGCCGGGATCACCGAGGATCCGGACCACCCCTGACGGTTAGAGTGACCGCAGCTTCGCCGAAAGAAGGGGGCCGAGTTGGGGGAGCATCCCGATGACCTGAGGAGCAAGGTTTTCTGCTCCTCCTGCGGTGTGTCCGCCAATCGTCGGAACGGGATCGCCCCGCTCGGGTGGCAGGTCATGCCGGATGCCAACGATCGCCAGCTCGCTCTGTGTCCGGACTGCGTGCGGAGGAATCTCTGGCTGATCGAGGCTCGGCTCGATATAGATCCGACCGCCGAGTTCTAGCGCTTATCCAGAGAAGGCGAGAGTGGCGGCCTCATCCCTCAGACGTTGCATCGTGGCCGATTGGGTTTCGGCTCGTTCGATCAGATGGTCGAGCTCCGCTCCGTCCAAGCCGAGATCGGCGGTGGCGGCCCTCAGAGAGACCCATAGGGCCCTTTTCGCTGTGATCCCCGAGACGAGCCCCTCGAACTCGACGACCCGGCTCAACGGGGAGTAGTTGAGGATCTCACCGTTCAGTTTCGCCCGAGCCAGCTTCTCCAACACCCATCCGCCGGCGCACTTGAAGCGGTTGGTCGAAACCCCGAGCTCCTCCATCATCTCGACCAGCTTGTCCTTGTCTTCCCCGATCGCTTCGACGACGGGAACCAGATCTCCCTCGAATCGGGTGCCTCGCTTCGAGCCAAGGGTGCGTTTGGCGAGTTCGTATCCTGCTACCGATGCCGCTTGATGGTCGGCGAGATAGATACGTAAGTACTTGTTCGCGTTCATCTCCTCTCTATTCCACTTGCATTACGGAAGGAAACAGTTGAAGCTTCCGGATGCAGTTGCAGTTTCATGTTTCTTAAGTCGGGGAACACACGACACGATCCGTTCCGAGGACGGAAGAGGGGAGGAGCTACATGGCCGATGATAAAGGTCTTGTCGACAGAGCCAGGGAGGCGCTTGCCGAGGTAGGCGAGGCTGCAGCGGACCTTGCGACCCCGTCGTCGGGTGAGCAGAGCGCAGCTGCGACGGTTCGTAAGGCAGTGGCAGCGGCCGTAGAGGCCGGAGCCGAAGCGGTGGCACCGACGCCTAAGAAGACCACCCGCAAGAAGCCCGCAGCGCGCAAGCC
>JBKHYB010000115.1:0-5727 GCA_046565725.1 Actinomycetota bacterium | reverse complement strand
CGCTATGCGGACCGCTGGGCGATCGAGCGGATGCCGGTCATCGACCGCAACCTGATCCGCATGGCCTTGTTCGAGGTCCTCTGGGGGGACCAGGTTCCAGTGCCCGTGGCCATAAACGAGGCCGTCGAGCTGGCCAAGGCACTGTCGACGGAGGACTCCGGGCGGTTCATCAACGGCTTGCTGGGCCGCATCATCGAAGAGGTCGGCGCCCCCTAGGCCGGCCCCGGTTCCGCTCTGCTCTGCACCCGCTCGGGTGTCGTTGAGCGCGGTGCCCGGGCGCGGTAGTCTGTCTCTCACGCCCTTTAAATCGGCCCCGAGAGGCCGGAAAGGAGTGAAGAGGTTTGTCATATCCGAACGCGTTCGCCTGCCCGGCTCGGGGAGGCGTTTTTCATGCCTGAGACCAGGGCCGATTCGAGCATCCAGGTCAAGGCGAAGGTGATGGGCCCCGACGACGTGCGTCGCGCCTTGCAGCGGATCGCCCACGAGATCGTCGAGCACAACAAGGGCACCGAGGATCTCGTGATCGTGGGCATCCGGACCCGTGGGGCCCCCCTCGCTGATCGGATCGCCCGCATGATCGCCGAGTTCGAGGGGGTGGACCTGCCCTCGGGCGCCCTCGACGTGACGCTCTACCGCGACGACGTCGCTCTGAGGAGTCCCCGCAATCTCGAGGCGACCACCGTGCCGGCCGATCTCGATGGACGGGTCGTCGTCCTCATCGATGACGTCTTGTACACGGGCCGGACCATCAGAGCCGCTTTCGATGCATTGCTCGATCTCGGGAGGCCCCGGGCCGTGCGGCTCGCCGTCCTGGTCGATCGAGGACACCGCGAGCTTCCGATCCGCGCCGACCACGTGGGCAAGAACCTTCCCACGTCCGCCGGAGAGGTCGTCAGGGTGCACGTCCAGGAGATCGACGGTGAGGACGCCGTGTTGATCGGCCTACCGGAAGGAGACGCGTCGTGATCAAGCATCTGCTGTCGATGGATCAGCTCAGCGCAGACGACATCACGAAGATCCTCGACACGGCCGATTCGCTTCGTCAGGTGACGGACCGCCCGATCAAGAAACTGCCGACACTGCGGGGCCGAACCGTCTGCAACCTCTTCTACGAGGCTTCTACCCGGACCCGCATCTCATTCGAGCTCGCGGCCAAGCGGTTATCGGCCGACGTGATCAACTTCGCCGCCGATTCGAAGTCGTCGGTGGCGAAGGGAGAGTCTTTCAAGGACACCGCCTGGACGCTGGAAGCGATGGGGGTCGACGCGATCGTCGTTCGACATGGGTCATCGGGAGCCCCCCACCAGCTGTCGCGCTGGGTGAAGGCGAGCGTTATCAACGCCGGCGACGGCGCACACGAACATCCGACCCAAGCCTTGTTGGATCTCTTCTCCATCCGCGAGCACTTCAAGGACCTCGAGGGGCTGAAGGTCGGCATCGTGGGTGACATCATCAGCTCCCGGGTGGCGCGCTCCAACGTCAAAGGCCTGGTCACCATGGGCGCCGACGTCACGCTGGTCGGACCTCCGACCTTGGTTCCGGCCGAGGCCACCGGTTGGGGGGCGAAGATCAACCACAGCCTCGACGACGTGATCGAAGACCTCGACGTCTGCTATCTCCTCAGGGTCCAGAAGGAACGCCAGACCGAGCAGCTGTTCCCTTCGATGCGTGAGTACGCGGCGATCTGGGGACTGAACGGCAAGCGCGCCGCGCGCATGAAGCCGGAGGCCTTGATCATGCACCCAGGCCCCATGAACCGAGGCGTGGAGATAGCCGCCGACGTCTCGGAACTGCCCCGGTCCATCATCTTGGATCAGGTGGCTAACGGCCTGGCCGTGAGGATGAGCCTGCTGTACCTGATGCTCGGCGGACCCGAGGAGGTGGAGGGATGAGCCGGTATCTGCTTTCCGGCGGGCACGTGGTCGACCCCGGCACGGGAACCGACGGCATCGCCGATGTGCTGATAACCGACGGACGGATCGCCGAGGTCGGAAAGGTCACGGCGAACGATGCCGAACGGATCGACGTGGCGGGCCTGGTCGTCGCACCGGGGCTCGTAGACATGCACACCCATCTGCGAGAGCCCGGTCGAGAGGATGAAGAGACGATCGCAACCGCGTCTGCAGCAGCGGCGGCCGGTGGTTTCACGGCGGTGTGTGCGATGCCGAACACCGATCCCGTTGCCGACTCGGCTTCCATCGTCGAGAAGGTGTGGGCGCTGGGACGCGAAGCGGGTCTGGTGGAGGTCATTCCGTCGGGTGCTCTCAGCAAGGGACTGCAGGGCGCAAAGATGGCGGATATCGGTGAGATGGCTCGCTCGGCAGCACAGGTGCGCTTGTTCACCGACGACGGTCACGGCGTTCAGGATGCGCTCTTCGTTCGTCGAGCTATGGAATACCTGGTGACGTTCGACGCCGTCTATGCCGAACATTGCGAGGACGCGGCTCTCGCCGCGGGGGGCCAGATGCACGAGGTGGAGCGTTCGATGCGCCTCGGCCTCCGCGGCATCCCGGCGGCCGCCGAAGAGCTGATGGCGGCTCGGGACATCGAGCTGGCCCGGCTGACCGGCTGCAGGTTGCATCTGCTCCACATCTCCACGGCGGGCACGGTCGCTCTCGTGCGCCGCGCCAAGGCAGACGGTGTGAACGTGACGGCCGAAGCAACGCCCCATCACTTCACCCTCACCGACGCCGCTCTCGAGGGTTACGACCCCAACTTCAAGGTGAATCCACCTCTGAGGACCGAAGCCGATATCCAAGCGGTGATCGAGGGCCTGGCGGACGGCACGGTCGACGCGATCGCGACTGATCACGCCCCGCATGCTCTGGAAGAGAAAGATCAGGAGTTCACCTATGCGCCTCCCGGCATGGTGGGGCTGGAGACCGCCCTGGCCCTTACCGTCACCCGCTTGGTGGAACCCGGCCATCTGACGCTCGTCCAAGCGATCGAGAGGCTCTCGACCGCACCGGCTCGGATACTGGGCCTCGAAGGTCAGGGAACCCTGGCCACGGGCACCGAGGCGAACGTGGTCGTCTTCGACCCTTCCGTGTCGTGGACCGTGGATCCGGCCCGGCTACAGTCGCTGAGCCGCAACACGCCCTTCGGAGGCATGGAACTCAAGGGACGCGCGGTCCACACGTTCTTCAAGGGGCGGCAGACGGTTAAGGATGGTGCGGTGTTGACGCTGGAGAACGTATGAGCACCCGCAAGCCGGCGATGCTCGCCCTCGAGGACGGGACCATCTTCCGCGGCCTTTCCTTCGGTGCACCGGGCACGCACACCGGCGAGGTCTGTTTCAACACCGGGATGACCGGCTATCAGGAGGTCCTGACGGACCCCAGTTATCACGGCCAGATCGTCACCATGACGTCGGTCCAGATCGGCAACACGGGCGTCAACGACCACGATGACCAATCCCGGCATCCATGGGTCGCGGGATTCGTGGTGCGCGACCTTGCCGAAACCTTCTCGTCCTGGCGGGCGCAAGGATCGCTGGACGAGTACCTGAAGCGCCATGGGGTGCCGGGCATCACCGATATCGACACCAGGCGGCTGACCCGCCACATCAGGACGGCCGGCGCCATGAACGGGGCGATCAGCGATGAGATCGACGACCCGAGCGAACTCGTCGACGTTGCTCGATCGGCTCCCAGCATGGTCGGGCTCGATCTCGCTCGAGAGGTGACGACCGCCCAGGCTTACACCTGGGGGGTCGCGGACCTAGCAACCCGGGCTGCCGAGGGCTTCGCAGCCGGGGCCGAGATCGCCCCCGCGACCGCGGCGTTGATGCGTCGCATGGAGGGCGAGCCACGCTACAAGGTCGCTGCGATCGATTTCGGCATGAAGCAGAACATCCTCGATCTCCTCGTAGCTTCCGGGAACGAGGTCACGGTGCTTCCCGCGACGGCCACCGCTGGAGAGATCCTCTCGGGCGGCTACGACGGCATCTTCCTCAGCAACGGGCCGGGGGACCCGGAACCGGTCACCTACGGTGTCGAAACGGTGCGCGGTCTGCTCGGCAAGGTCCCGATCTTCGGGATCTGCCTGGGGCACCAGATCCTCGGGCTGGCGCTCGGCGCTTCGACCTATAAGTTGCCGTTCGGTCATCGCGGGTCCAACCATCCGGTGAAGCGCGTCGATCACTCTCATATCGAGATCACATGCCAGAACCACGGCTTCGCGGTCGATCCCGAAAGCCTCCCCGCCGACACGCTGTTGACACACACGAACCTCAACGACGGAACCGTAGAAGGCCTAGCGGTCCCCAAGGTCTGCTACAGCGTGCAGTACCACCCGGAGTCGGGGCCCGGCCCCCACGACTCCCGTTACCTGTTCGAGGACTTCCGACGGTTGATCGCTAAGTTCGAGCCCGCCGAGCTGGAGGTGGCGCCATGACGTCCGGCGGTCTGGTGGTCGGTCTCGACCATGTGGCGATCACCGCTCCGGAGGAGCTCGAATCGGAGGTCGTCGACTGGTACGAGCGGGTGCTGGGCCTCCCTCGGATAACTAAACCGGACGGCACCCGCATCAAGGGAGCCTGGTTCAGCGCCGGTGATGTCGAGGTGCATGTCACGATCGACGAGCACAACCCCCCGAAGATCGCGCACTACGCCCTGGTGGTCACCGATCCTCAAGCGGCGATAGATCGGCTCCGGGACGCGGGATGTCACATCGAGCAAGCGTCGTCGATCCCGGGTCGCAAACGGTTCTACACACGCGATCCCGCCGGGAACCGGATCGAGATCGTGGCCTTCGAAGGGGAGCGCTGAATGCCGAAGCGAACGGACATCAAGAAGATCCTGATCATCGGGTCGGGCCCGATCGTCATCGGGCAAGCGTGCGAGTTCGACTACTCGGGAGCGCAGGCCTGCAAGGTGCTACGTGCCGAGGGTTACGAGGTCGTCCTGGTCAACTCCAACCCGGCAACGATCATGACCGACCCGGAGTTCGCCGATGGGACCTACGTCGAGCCGATCACCGCAGAGTTCGTCGCGAAGGTCATCGAGCGCGAGGCTCCGGACGCGGTGCTACCCACGTTGGGAGGGCAGACCGGCCTCAACGTTGCGATGGAACTTCACAACTCCGGCGTCCTCGAAGCTCATGGCGTCGAGATGATCGGCGCTTCGCCCGACACGATCCGCAAGGCCGAAGACCGCAGGCTGTTCAAGGAGACGATGCAAGCTGCGGGGCTGGACCTGCCGCGGTCGATGTTCGCCTACTCGGTCGAGGAAGCGCTCTCGGTGGCAGAGGAGATGGGCTATCCGGTCGTCGTGCGGCCCTCGTACACCCTCGGGGGGGCCGGAGGAGGCTTCGTGCGCAACCCGGACGAGCTCCGTCAGGTGGCCGCCGAGGGGATCCGGTTATCCACGATCGGCGAGTGCCTGATCGAAGAGTCCGTGCTCGGCTGGAAAGAGTTCGAACTGGAACTCATGCGAGACCGCAACGACAACGTCGTCGTCGTGTGCTCTATCGAGAACTTCGATGCGATGGGCGTTCACACCGGTGATTCGATCACGGTAGCGCCGGCGATGACCCTTACCGACGTCGAGTATCAGGGGATGCGGGATGACGGCGCGCTCGTCATGAGAGCGATCGGCGTCGAGACCGGTGGGTCCAACGTGCAGTTCGCTATCGAACCGGCAACGGGCCGGCGTGTCGTCATCGAGATGAACCCGCGCGTCTCTCACTCGTCCGCTCTCGCCAGTAAGGCGACCGGGTTCCCGATCG
>JBKHYB010000114.1:0-5747 GCA_046565725.1 Actinomycetota bacterium | reverse complement strand
GCGCTCCCAGTGAGGTGCGGAACGTGGCCCGGGCGTTGTTTGGCCTCGAACGCTCGTAGCTCCCAACTGAGGGGCCAGTTCTGGCCGGTGTGGAACGGGGCTCCGGAGCGGTGGCCCTTCGGGTACTGGCCTCCCGGACCCGCCATGCGCAGTGCGTCTGGGTGTTCGCCTTCGAAGCCGCCTTCATCGAACGGTTGTGGTGCAGGGGCTTCTTGCTTGAGACGTTCCACGTCGACGTCTTTGTGGGTGGGGACGTTGGCCTTGATGTCGGCCCACACGTCGTTGAAGTTGTGCCAGCCCCAGTCGGTGCCGAGAGCCCGGGCGATCGTCGCGCAGGCCTTCCACGGTTCGCGAGCGGAACCCGGGGGCTTCATCAGGGGTTCGAGCTTCTGGATGCGCCGCTCGAGGTTCGTGAAGGTGCCTTCCCGTTCGGGGGCAGCAGCCGACGGCAACATCACATCTGCATGGACGGCCGTTTCGGTCGGGAACAGTTCCACGACGACCGTGAACACGCCGCTGGACAGCGCCTTCTTGGCAAGTTCGGCATCCGGAAAGTCGTGGAGCAGATCGGCACCGAAGATCAGAAGTCCGTCGAGTTCCTTGTTCGCCGCCGCTTCCAAGATGGCCCTGGTGTCCCGACCCGGCTTCTCTGCCACCTTGTAACCGGAATCGAGCAACGGGTGGACCCCCATGTCGATCATGCCCTGCGACCCCGTGTGCGGTGGGCAGAGCAGGACCTTGCCGCCGAACTCCGACGCGAGCGCGAGCGTCGCATCCAGCGACGCGGACTCGTCTCGACCCGGCGACGACGGCGTCCAACAGAAAACGACGTCGCCCTCGATCTCGGGCCGAACGTCGGCGATCGCAGCGGCCTCTTTGCCCGGCGCGCAACGCCACGTCCGGTTCGCATGGATGTCGAGCGAGGTCGAGCGATGGGATACGACCAGCAGCTTCTGGTGCCGGTCGCGTACTCCGGTGTGAAGGTGAAGGTAGAGAACGGGCAGGGTCTCCTTCGGGTCCGGCCCCACCCACACAACCGTCTTCGCCGCCTTCAGGTTCTCGATCGTCGCCGTGGAACCCGCCACTGGACCGTGGTTGAGAGCCAACTCGTAGGGCACACCCGCATCCTGGATACGGGAATCGACATCGGCGGTGCCGATGACGTCCTTGGCCAGACGAGAGATGCCGTAGGCGTCCTCGGTCGTCAGGTGGCCACCCGCGATCACTCCGATGTTGGTCTTCCCCTTGAGCTTCTCGGCGATCAGCGCGGCTGCTTCGCCCCATCCGACGGCCTTGAAGTCCTCGCCGTCGCGGACGAAAGGCGTCTCGAGGCGCTCGTCGGACGAAACGTAGTGATAGGCGAAGCGACCCTTGTCGCAGATCCAGAAGTCGTTGACCTGCTCGTTCGGCAGGGCTTGGCGGCGCACGAGGCTGCCGGATCTCGATTCGTTCGTGAGAGGACAGCCCACGGAGCAGTGATCGCAAACGCTGGGCGCGGTCTCGAGGTCCCACGGACGTGACACGAACCGGTAAGGCTTGCTCGTCAGTGCTCCCACCGGGCAGATCTGGATCGTGTTGCCGGAGAAGTAGCTGTCGAACGGATCGTCGGCGAAGTTGAGGATCTGCGTCCCGTCACCCCGATCGACCAACTGGATGAACCTGTCGCCGGCGATCTCGTCGGAGAAACGTACGCATCGCCAGCAAAGCACGCAGCGCTCGCGGTCGAGCACCACCAGGTCGGAGATCTCGAGCGCCTTCTCGTAGTGACGCTTCTCGTCCACGTAGCGGGACGAACCCGGCCCATGAGCGTAGGTCTGATCTTGCAGAGGGCACTCACCGGCGCGATCGCAGATCGGGCAATCGAGCGGGTGGTTGATCAACAGGAACTCGAGGACGCCTTCCTGCGCGTCTTTCGCTTCTTCCGAAACGGAATTGACCACCATGCCGTCGGCCACCGGGGTGGCACACGCCGGCTGAAGCTTCGGCATGCCTTCCACCTGGACCAGACACATGCGGCACACCGCCACCGACTTCATCCCGGGGTGGTAGCAGAACCGCGGGACGAACGTCCCGATCTCTTCGGCGACGTCGATCAGCAGACGGCCCTTCTCGGCCTTGACCTCCTGGCCGTTGATCGTGACCGTCACGAGGTTGTCCTGGGGGGTGGTCTGGTCGCTCATCACTCACCCCCCTTGCGGACGCCCGCGTTCTGGGGGCCGGAGTAACCGTCGCCTCGGCCCGTGTGGGCGCCCACCAACATGTCTTCGTCGTGGTCGAAGGGGCAGCGACCCTGCTCGACGTGCGCTTCGAACTCTTCCCAGAAGAGTTTGACGTTGCTCCGTACCGCCCAAGACGAGGCATCACCGAGGGGGCAGAAGCACTTGCCGTCCATCGAGTTGCAGATGTCCAGCAGCAGGTTCAGGTCTTCCTTACGGCCTTCTCCGTGTTCGACCCTCTCGAGGACCTTGACCTTCCACCAGGTGCCCTCTCGGCAGGGCGTGCACTTCCCGCACGACTCGTGCTCGAAGAAGTGCGCCGTCAGCAAAGCGTTGCGCACCATGCAGGTGGTGTCGTCCATGAACACGATGGCCCCGGACCCCAGCATGGTGCCGGCGTCCTTCAACGACTCGAAATCCATCGCGACGTTGAGGTCGGTGAGGAGCGGCGCGCTCGCGCCTCCGGGGATGACCGCCTTGACCGGGCGTCCGTCGATCATGCCCCCGGCGATCTCCAGGATCTCCGACAGCAAGGTGCCGTACGGAACCTCGTAGTTGCCGGGTTTGTTGACGTGCCCGGAAACCGACATGACCTTGGTCCCCGGCGACTTCTCGGTTCCCCACTGCTTGAACCAGTCGATCCCGTTGGAAACGATGTGCGGCAACGTCGAGATCGTCTCGGTGTTGTTGATCACGGTCGGCTGCCCGTACAGACCCTTGATCGCAGGGAACGGGGGCTTCAACCGCGGTTGCCCGCGAAATCCTTCGAGAGAGTCGAGCAGCGCCGACTCCTCGCCGCAGATGTAAGCCCCCGCCCCACGATGAGTCACGATGTCCAGATCGAAGTCGGATCCGAAGATCCCCTTACCTAGGAAGCCCTTCTCGTAGGCCTCGGCGACCGCTGCATCCAGCCTCCGCGCTCCGAGCGCGAACTCGCCCCGGCAATACACGAACGCCTTGTTCGCACCGACCGCCCACGAAGCGATGATGATCCCCTCGATCAACTGGTGCGGGTCCTTCTCCATCAGTTCGCGATCCTTGAAGGTTCCCGGCTCCCCTTCGTCGTGGTTGATGACGACGTAGCGAGGGAAGATGTCCTGCGGCACGAAGGACCACTTCATCCCGGTCGGGAATCCGGCCCCGCCCTTGCCCCGGAGACCTGCGTCCTTCACCAGGCCGATCAGATCGGCCGACGACATCTCAGTAACGGCCTTCCGCGCGGCGGCATAACCGTCGGTGTCGAGGTAACGCTGGAGCGTCCAGGAGTCCGACGGATGCTCGCGCAAGCGCTTCATGACCATCAACACTTCCTGTGCGGCCATCAGGCGTCACCGTCCTTGCCTGCTCCGTGACCCTCGACGGGTGGGCGGAACCCGGGAGCCATGTCGGCCGGCGGCACCTCGCCGCTCACCGTGCGGGCGGTCTCCCCGACGGCAGCGCGCGCCTTGTCGAGCGTGCCGGTCATCGCCACCTCACGCGAGATCTCCTTGTGTGTCACTACCTTCTCGCCCGCCACGCTGGTGACGTCCTGACCGGACTCGAGGCGATCGATCAAAGACACCACCTCGTCGGGGGTGACATTGTAGAAGTCCTCGTAGTTGATCTGCATGCTGGGAGCACCGTCGCAGGTCGCTAGACACTCCGCCGCTTCGATCGTGAAGCGCCCGTCGGTGGTCGTCTCTCCCGCGCCGATCCCCAGACGGTCCTCGACGGCCTTCAGCACTTTCCGTCCTCCCATGTGGGTGCAGGAGATGTTTCGGCAGACCGAGATCAGATACTCGCCAGTCGGCTTCTTCTTGAGCATCGTGTAGAAACTCGCGACCGACAGGACCTCTGCAGGAGTCAGTCCCAACACTTGCGCGACATCGCGCATGCCCTGCTCGGTGACGTGCCCTTCCACGGATTGCACGAGGAACAACAACGGGATCGTTGCCGAGCGCTTGTTCGGATATTTCGAAACGATCGCGTCGACGTCGGCCTCGCGACCCACGAGCACCTGAAGCTCACGGACGTTCAACGATCGACACCTCCCATCACGGGATCGGTCGATGCGATCGTCGATATCAGGTCAGCCACCAACCCACCTCTGGCCATCCTCGATAGCGATTGTAGGTTCACGAACGACGGGTCGCGAACGTGACACCGATAGGGAGAAGTTCCTCCCTCGGAGATCACGTAGCAGCCCAGTTCACCGCGCGGAGACTCGACCGCTGCATAGGCCTCCCCAGGGGCCACGGTGTAACCCTGGGTGGACAGTTTGAAGTGATGGATCACGGCCTCCATAGAGCGCTGGAGTTCTGCACGGGGGGGATGCGTGATCTTCGGGTCCATGTTCTTGAAATCGCCCTCGGGCATCCGCTGGAGGACCTGTTCGACGATCTTGACCGACTCGCGCATCTAGGCGAGGCGGATCTTGTAGCGGGCATAGACGTCGCCCTCGGTGCGAAGCGGTACGGCGAAGTTGAGACCATCCTCGAAGGCGTCGTAGGGCATGTCACGCCGCAGATCCCAGTCGAACCCGGTCGCTCGAAGGATGGGTCCCGTCGCCCCGAGGTCGAGCGCTTCGGCCTCGGTGATCACGCCGATCCCCTTGGTGCGCTCGAGGAAGATCGGGTTCTCCGACATGAGCTCTTCGTATTCCTCGATGCGGGGCTTCAGCATCTCGACGATGTGCCGAACCGCCGTATCCCATCCATCGGGCAGGTCCTGCCAGACGCCACCGGGGAGGAAGTACTGGTTGTTCATGCGGAGCCCGGTGACCATCTCGAAGAAGTCGAGGATCACCTCTCGCTCGCGGAAACCGTAGAACATCGCCGAGATCGCGCCCATGTCGAGACCTTGGGTCCCGAAGGCGACCAGATGGCTGGCCAGGCGGTTGAGCTCGGTGATCAACGTGCGGATGTACTTGCCGCGGGCCGGAACCTCAAGATCGAGCAGCTTCTCGACCGCCAGCGAGTAGACCTGCTCGTTGAAGAACTGCGCCAGATAATCCATGCGAGTCACGATCGTGACGGCCGAGCGCCACGTCTGGTCCTCACACTCTTTCTCCATCCCGGTGTGCAGATAGCCGATCACCGGCTCGCATTCGAGGACGGTCTCGCCGTCGAGGACCAGCTTCAGTCGCAGCACCCCGTGGGTGGACGGGTGAACCGGACCCATGTTGATGACCATCCGCTCGTCGGTCTCGTCGTAGTACTCGACGTAAGCACCTTGGCCTTCAGCTTCGATGCGGTTCAGGAGTTGCTCGCGGGTGACCGACATCAGGCGTCACCCCACTTGGTCTGCCCGAGTGGATCCACGTCGGCCTCGGCCTCCAGTGTGTTCGGGGCCTGTCCCGGTCCTTGGATCTGCAGGAAAGGTTGCGCCTTGAAGTCCACGGGCACCTTGCCGACCCCGTAGTCCTTGCGCAAAGGATGGCCTTCCCATTCATCCGGCAGGAGGATGCGCGTGAGGTTGGGGTGCCCCTCGAAGACGACCCCTACCAGGTCGAAGCCTCGCGCTCCATGTTGGCCGCGCCGGACCACACCGAGG
>JBKHYB010000113.1:0-5764 GCA_046565725.1 Actinomycetota bacterium | reverse complement strand
TGATGTACATGCCGGAAGGTGCCGGTCCCTTGAGCGGGGCGGTCAATGCGTACGAGCGCTTGGGGTGAACGCGCGCGAAGAGTAGCGATCGATCCGTGAAGGGATAGTGGGTGGAGATCACGACCTTCTCGCAGACGATCTCTCCTCCCGATGTCGTAACGGTGCAGTCTCCGTCCTCACTCACCGATAGGGCACGTGTCCGGTCGAAGATCTGTCCTCCAGCCTCGCGGAACATCTGGGCCAAGCTCAGGACGTATCGTCGGGCGTGGAACTGGGCCTGATCCTCGAGACGGATCGCGGCGGCGACCTCGAACGGAAGGTCTATGTCGGTCTCGTGCCGGACCGGTAATCCCGCCGAGGCCGCGGCCTCGACCTCTCTCTCGATGTCTCGGGCCCGTTGCGGATCGACCACGTAGACGTAGTTGTCTCTCTCTTCCCAGTCGCATCCGATCGAGTGCTCGGTCACCAGATCGCGCATCCAAGCCAGAGCTGCCTGGTTCACGCGTGCGTACCTCTCGGCGGTTTCCCGGCCGTGGTTGGAGGCCAACTGGGAGTAGATGAGACCGTGCCCCGAGGTGACCTTGCCGGTCGTGTATCCGGTCACGCCTTGACCAACCTCATGCATGTCGATCAGCACCACGTCGTGGCCTTGCGTGCGCAAGAGCCATGCGGTGGTCACCCCGACCAGTCCCGCACCTATCACGCACACCGAGGTTGAGAGATCTCCGCTCAGAGGCCGATCGGCGGTGGGCAAGGTGGAATCCACCCAGTAAGACAGGTTCACTCCTTCTCCTTTTCCTTCTCTTGCCCCGGTGGCCCACCTTCGGCCTGTCCCGGTGGTTCCTCCCGCTCCTCTGGTTCCGGTGGGGGAGGCGGGGGCGGGTTTAGCACGATGTCCGGCGTGTCTATCGGATAGGGGAAGTCGAGGATGTCCACGCCCTCCAGCGCCACGGACATGAACGTGGCCCATATCTCGGCTGGGAAGGAACCACCCGTGACGTCGATCCCGTTCACCGGCCGGCACCGGTCGAGTTCGTAGCAGGACTGCATCAACGGGGAGATGTCGTCGGCCGTCCCCGCTTCCTTGTCGGGACCCTTCTCGATCGGATAGCCCATCCACACGACCGTGGCCATCTGGGGCACGTAGCCTGCGAACCAAGCATCCCTGTTGTCCTGCGTCGTTCCAGTCTTGCCGGCGACCGGTCGGCCGATCTGCGCGGCCGTGCCGGTGCCGTTCTCGATGACCCCGGTGAGGCTCTGGGTCAAGACGTCGACGTTGTTGGCTTCGGTAACGAGCTCGGGGTCGGTCTCGACCCGCTTCTTGCATCCGGCCTTCTTCGGGGTGCCGTACCCGAGGATGCAGTTGCCTTCGGAGTCTTCGATCTTGGTGATAGGGGTGACCTCGGGGAGCTGTCCCCGCGCGGCCAATCCGGCATAGGCACGGGCCATCTGCAGTACGGACACGTCGAGCGTGCCCAGGGACAGAGAACAGTGGGCCGGGATCTCTCCGTCTTCGGTCGGGGTCGTGAAGCCGAACCTCTCGAGAAGATCGGCAACCTTGTCTGGGCCGATCTCGGCGATGAGCTCCGCGTAAACGGTGTTGACGGAGTTGGCGGTAGCGGTGTTCAGATCGATCGACCCATATGAGGAGCCCCCGTAGTTCTCTGGCTCCCAGATCCCGTCCGGGCCGGCGCAAGCGGGATCGTCGATCGTTTTCGGGCTCTCTCCAGAGATGTACGACGACAGCGAGATGTTCTCCTCGATCGCGGCGAGCAGGGTGAACGGTTTGAACGACGAGCCTGCTTGCCGGACGCCATCGGTCGCATAGTTGAACCCGCGCGCCGAGCTGATGTCGGTGAAGTTCCGGCCCCCAACCAGAGCGCGGACCTCTCCCGAAGGAGTCATGGACACCAGCGCTGCCTGCGGATGCTCCTTCTCGGTGAGATACGCAGAGATGGCTTGTTCCGCAGCGCGCTGCATATCGAGATCCAACGTCGTGTGGATCTTCAAGCCGCCGGTGTAGAGACGCTCGCCGAAGCGAGGGTAGAGGTACTCCTTGCGCAACCATTCCAGGAAATATGCAGCGGGTTGTTTCTTGCGGTTCATGTCGCTCGTCACGTTGAAGCGGATCTTTCGGGAGGCGGCCTTGTCCATCTGTGCTTCGGAGATGAAGCCCTCGGCTTCCATCGCTCTCAGTACGTAGTTGCGCCGCTCGGCCGCGGCGTCGCCCCCTTCACCTGGCTGGTAGAGAGCGGGGGCCGGGATGACCCCGGCGAGATAGGCCGCTTCCGCGAGGGTCAGTTCGTTCATGTGCTTACCGAAGTACGCACGGGCGGCGGCTTCTATCCCGTAAGCCCCTCGGCCGAAGTACACGGTGTTCAGATAGAAACCGAGGATCTCCTCCTTGGAGTACTCCCGCTCGAGCTTGATCGACAAGATGGCCTCTTTGAGCTTGCGTTCGATGGTCCGGCTGGGATCGTTGAGGACCGCGTTCTTGACGTACTGCTGGGTGATCGTCGACCCTCCCTGCTCCACGCGGCCGCTGGTGAGGTTCGTCCAGGCGGCGCGCGCCATACCCCCGATCGAGATGCCCTCGTGCTCGTAGAAGTCCCGGTCCTCTGCCGCGATAACCGCGTTCTTCACGTGTTCGGGGACGTCGTCGATGTCCACCAGGATGCGCGTCACCTCTCCGCGGTACGTCGCTATCAGGCGGCCCTCGCGGTCATAGACCTGACTGGATGTGGGGAGCTTCACGTCTTGGGGGAGGGGCACCTTGGCCAGGGCGTATTCCACGATGTAGTCGGCAGCTACCCAAGCAACCACCAACCCGAGCACCAGATTCGCGATCTTGAAGTAAGGAACCCGGCCGGGGCGCGCTTCATGCTCGCTCTGATCGGGCGTGGGACGGGGCATGGGTTGCTCATACCCCTCGGGCCGCGGGGCGAATCGGATGAATGGAACGAGGTAAGCGGGGAAGTAACGCTACAGATACCCCGGAGGGAGAGCATCAGGTGGCGATCGAGACGACACTTACCGTGGCAACGTTCCTGCTTATCGTGGGAGCCAGCATCGTGCTGCGATTGATCGTCATGGTGCCCTACCGGCTCGTTCGCAAGACGACGGCGAAGGAGGGCTACGCGACCGGTTGGCCCGAACCGGCGCGGGCTCGGGTTCTGTTCAAGGGGGCCGGGTCCAGCATCGCTCGCTTCGTCACCAGCACACTTGTCCCGCTCTTCGTCTTCGTCGTCGCTTCACTGTTCGAAGCTCTCCGGCTGATCGCCCGGTCGTTCGCCTCCGGCGTCGTGGTATTGTCCCGGTGGGTCACCAGCACGGGTGCTCGACTGTTACCCCTTCTCGATTCCCTCGGGGAGCGGGTGACTCTGATGCTGACCGACGACGTACGCGCCCCCCGATCTGTCTACTCGCTCGTGTCGCCTGCAGCCATGTTCGAGGATGCTCTGTGGCGCGCTGTGGCGGGAGACTCCGAGAGGGGCACGGGAGCCACGATCATGGAATCACTCAGGCATCGTCGTGTGAATCCCGTCTTGCAGCCACTTCTGGTTGCCCGGCGACAGACGATCTGACCGTCAGCGAGGGTCGGGTTGCCCTTCGGCGTAGACCGGTAACCGCAACAGGAAGGTGCACCCACGCGCCGACTCGACCAGTTCCAGTTCACCACCATGCGCCCGGGCGATCCCCCTGGAGATATAGAGACCGATCCCGGAGCCGTTCACCGTCGGGTTCAGCCGGGTGAACTTGTCGAAGATCTCGTGAGCGCGCGAGGCCGGGATGCCTGCCCCCTGGTCTTTTACGCATATGTGAGCCTCACCGTCTTCCCTCGACGCGGTGATCTCGACGAGAGAGTGACGTGGGGAGAACTTCATGGCGTTGGATATCAGGTTGGTCAGGACCTGACCGATCCTCACGGGGTCGACGTAAAGGAGAACGTCGTCCTCGATCGTCGTCGTCACCCGATGCCCCTGCATGATCAGCGTTTGGCCTTCGACGGCATTCCGAACGACGGAACTCAGAAGAACCTGCTTCCGGTCGATCCGGAAGGAATCGGCGTCTAGCGACCGCACGTCGGAAAGGGAGTTCAGGAGAGCGTCCAGCCGGTCGGCGCTGCGGTGGATGGCTCTCGCTGCCTTCTTCATCGCCTCGGGGTCCATGTTGTCGGCGGCCCCCTCGATGGAAGTCGCGAAGCCCTTCATCACCGCCACGGGATTCCGAAGTTCGTGGACGACCAGATCGAGTATCTCGTCGAGCCCCGCGACCCTGCGCTCCGCCTCCCCCTGGGCTCTCTTGTCCGCCTCCATGTAACCCTCTCCGCTCGAGTTGCCAGGCCCACCCCCCTGGGCCTTCATCGGAAGAAGGATTCGCCGTACGGCAGCTCACTTCCTCCTAAGGTCGGAGGCAGCGGTGAAGGTCAGCGCGGGTTCAGAAGACGCCTGTAGTCCTCCTCGATCTTGTCGAAGAGGAGATCCTGGGCGATCAGGATCAAAGCGTCGAGGGCCCGGGTCAGCCGGTTGTCGTGAGTCGCCGACAGCGAAGCGAAATACTCGTCGGATGTTTGGATGATCCCGAAGTTGTGAAGCCAAGCTTTCGACCTGAGGAAATGGTCTGCGCCTCGTTGGTCGCAGAGGTCCCTAGCCTTAGCGGCACTGGCGAAGGCCCGGGCCATGAGTTCGATCTCCATCGCCGAACGCAATCTCTGCTGGATGTACGAAACGACGAACTCCCAGTCGCGAGGAGAGAGTTGCTCTCGGAGGGGGGTCACGAGCTCGTGAGAGGCCGGATCGAGATAAGCCAGACTTTCGTCTAGCCGAACCAGATCATCGGGGGACAGCATGATGTCGGCCATAAGCTGCTTGCATCGTGCTCCCGCGAGAGGGAAGCGCACAAGCGAAATGCAGGAGTTACGTAGCCGACTTGCAGGAGATACGTAGGGGTAACCACCCGCACAGGCCGGGTTTCGACCGCTCCAGGGGGTTCCACTGAACCGGACCACAGCCATCTCGGATGGTTATCACGACTTCGAAGGCCGCTGGGTGGACGTGCCCTCGTCCACCATCGAGGCGGTTCGGGCCGTCGTCTCACGCGCCGAGGAGCCCGGACCCTACGTGATCAGAAGAGGCGACATCTTGGCTTTCGATGCCCCCGTTGACGTGGAGCTCGAGGACGGGACCGCGTTCCGAAAGGTCCTTTCGCTGCCGCCCGACACACCGTTCGGCTACCACCGGGTCGTGGCAGACGGTTCCGTTCGGGATCTGATCGTGGGACCCGAAGCGTGCTATCTGCCGGAGCGGTTGCGGGTGTGGGGCTGGGCACTTCAGACGTACGCATTGTGGTCGCGGGATTCGTGGGGGATCGGGGACCTCGGGGACCTGGGGCGTTTCGCCGGTGCTGCCGCATCCAACGGGGCAGGCGTCCTTCTGTTGAACCCCTTGCACGCGGCCCCTCCCACCGAGCCATACGAGAACAGCCCTTATTACCCGTCGTCCAGGTGCTTCCTCGATCCTCTCTATCTGAACATCGAGGCGCTGGCGCAAGCCGGTGGTGTCGAGGAGAAGATCCGGGCAGAAGCTCGCTCTCTGACCTCGACGCAACGTATCGACAGAGATGCCGTGCGCGCGGTCAAGATGACCGCTCTCGAGCAGATCTGGGAGCGCTCGCCGCAAGCACGCTCGCATGCCGAAGCATTCCTGACCGAGCGCGGCAGCGCACTGCGCGGCTTCGCTTCTTACATGCTCCTGTCCGAGACCTA
>JBKHYB010000112.1:0-5789 GCA_046565725.1 Actinomycetota bacterium | reverse complement strand
TGAATGACGCTGCCCTCGCCGCAGGCTTGGGCTATACCGGGTAGGAATGCCGAGGGAGGACGCCATGACAGACCCCGCAATCCAGGCCGCCGTCGCTGCCGCGCTGAAGGACCCGCAGGTCGGCCACTGCCCTCAGTGCGGAGGCTCGGACCTCGGGATCATTGTCGGTCGACAGGAACCTGCATACGCCTCCCCCGAGGTCCCGCAGCGCTAGGCGACGTACCGCTTCGATCGTTCCGACCGTCTGGTCGGTGTTCAAGCCCGGCCGTGCCAGCAGGTACTTGATCCCGGAAGGAGCTGCATCGTCACTCAGCAGGAGCGCTTCCGTGAATATCCCGGACGGGATGTCGGCTCGAACCAATGCTTCGAGTACTCGGATCGACCAAGCGTTGCGGACGTTGACGTTACCGATCGCTGCAAGTGTTCGGGCCGCGCACCGAGCCGCGGTGATGCGGATGCGCTCGTTGGCGTCGGCGAGTGCGTCGAGAACCAGATTGAGGGCACCAGCAAGCTTCGCCTGAGACAGGTTCTCCAGCGCTGCCAACCTTTCGGCGGGCTTGCCCAATGCTAGATCTTCGGTAAGCCGCTGCTGCACGCCGAGCGAAACCATCAGCGTGCGGAGCCGATCGACTTCGGGGCCACTCACGGTCTCCGCCAGTCTCACGATGCCGGCGATCGCCTCATCGCTGAGTTGTTCGCTCGGCAGACCCTCGACACCGAGGAGGATCTTTGTCCACCGACGCATCCATTGCACCGTTAGTGATTCGATGTGCTTGGCCCTGCGGTCCCCGAACCAGTGATTGATGAGGGTTCCGACGACGAGGAGGAACAGACAGAGTGCCATCAAGGCGACCGCACCCACGAGGGTGAGGAACATGGAGGAGCGAGGTAGAACGTCCGAAAAGCGCAGGAGGCCGATGATCGTCAGAGCCCCCAGCGCCACGATCTGCGCGCCGAAGGAAAGCCCCACCACGGTGGTGAAGAGGACATCCCCTGCTGCGCGCCAGGCGCTTACACGCGCACGCATGCAGTGATCCGGTCGAGCAGCTCGGAGGGACTGAAGGGTTTGCTGATCAGGTCGGAGATCCCGAGGTTCAAGCAACGCTCGAAGATGTTGGATCGATGAAGACCTGAGAGAGCTATAACCGGCACCTTCTTCCCGGTCATCTTGTTGATCTGTTCGATGAGTTCGAAGGCCTGCCCGTCTCCCAGTCCGAGATCGATGACTACTGCGATCGGATCGAAGGCGGTCATCTCGATGACGGCCGCCGTAGCCGTGTCCGCAACCTTGACCGTGAATCCGTTGATCTCGAGGACCATGCCGGCGACCAAAGCGGCATCGGGGTCGTCTTCGACAAGCAGAACGCCGGTAGAGCGGATCGTGTCCGGACGAGGAGGTGCCTGCGGCGTCTGGTGAAGCGGCGATGCACTCATCGTTCTCTCCTTCGGCGGCTGGGCTGTCTCGGTGAGACCCCTGGCTTTGCGTCCCCACCTCGCGACGGGTTTGCCTTTGTCGGGATGCGTTCCCGCTACTCATGTAATCGGACTGTTACGGCCCCGGGTTTATCGGGCCTCCGGGTGGTTAGGCCCCCCGATCGGGTACTTTCCGGGTGGTCATGGAGCGGCCATCGAGGTCGCTCCACAGGAAAGATGACTAGTCATCCACCGGCAGCGAAGCCGTACATGACTAGTCACAGCGATTCATGCGCGGAATGGCTGGGATGCGCTATCCAGGCCGCGGCCCCCAACACCGATGCTTTCATCAGTGAGATGAGGAGTTAGTGGCGATTAGCCGATCGGCCGGCTGGTTCGACACCCACCGACCCCCTCGATGGCACCTCACCGACGATGTTCCCACCCATCGTCCGCAGAACCGGCCGGCCGGCTCCTCCCAGTTGAGGCTCCCGCTCTCCTGGGAACATGCATCCACCCGAGGCAGTTATCCTTACCTGCTGTCCGGCACCCTTAGCTCAGTCGGCAGAGCGTCTCCATGGTAAGGAGAAGGTCGACAGTTCGATTCTGTCAGGGGGCTCCACTGCCACCGGTAGCACCGGTCGGCAGCCCTGGCGGCGTAGCTCAGGGGCAGAGCAGGCGGCTCATAATCGCCGAGTCGGTGGTTCAAGTCCACCCGCCGCTACCGATCAAGCCGGGAACCTAGCCACATCGGGCTAAGCCGATGGGTTCCCGGCTTTTCCCACGTTCGCCCGATGGGTTCCGCGTCTCCACGCCCGACTATCTGAAGGAGATGGAAGGACCGGGCTGGCTGCCTGCGGTGGTGATCGCGGATGCGAACGAGGCATCACGCGCCGCCTTGGCGCGCCTGGCCGAGATCCACCTGGGCTGGCGAGTGGTCGGTTCGGTCGCCGACGGGATCGAGGCGCTGGCCGAGGTCCGGCGACTGCGTCCGGAGTTCCTGGTGGTGGACGAGGACCTGGAAGGCCTAGGGGGGTTCGAGATAGCCAGGCTCCTGATGGGCAACCCGCATACCTCGGTCGTGACGCTGGTGAAGGACCCCCGCTCGGCAGCTTCGAGCGGATGCGAAGTGGTGGCGAAGTCGGCGTGGCCCCATGCCCGTCGGCCGGGCGTGCGGTCGTGACGCCCGAAGCCCTCTTCGCACTTGGATGGAACCGGTTCGTTCTCGACCCCTCCGATGAAGCACTAGCAGCTCTGTTGAGGGCTGCGGAGCCGTTCCCCGGGGCGGTGGTCGAACTGGCCAAAGGGGCAGTCACGTCGGAACGTGTCCCCGAACGGGTCGCCGGAGTGCTGTTACTCGGTCACCTCCTTCCGGAGGACGTGGCCTGGGAGGACCTATGGGAGGACCCGGAGCCTTCCGTCCGTGACGCGATCCTCCACGGGGTAGGGGACGTCGTCATCCCGGCGGTGGTGGTGGCGGCCGCGTCCGACCCGGTGCCCGAGCTACGGGCCCGGTCCTGCCGCCTCTTGCCGGCTGTTCCCGGAGGTGTTTCGCTGTTGGTGGACCGCTTGGACGATCCGGTCGCAACGGTCGTGGAGTCCGCGATCGATGCCCTGCTTATCTGCGATCCCGCGGAGGTGCTGGGGATGGTTCTAGACCGAGAGCCCAGCAGGACCCGCTTGGTCTTGCTGGAAAGGATGTCGGAGGTCTCTCCCGGCGCTGTGCTCGACGCATGCTCGGGGCTGCCCGCCGAGGTTCGCAGCCATCTCCTGTCCCAGGTGATAGGTCGTGAGATGAGGGCGGAGTTAGCCCGCAGGCTGCGCCTGCATAGGGCCACCGACCGCCTCGCGGCACTTCGCACCCTGGGAGAGGTAGGTGCCGAGGGGGTCGGGGACGCCGTCACGGCGGCACTGCGCGACCCGAGCCCGGAGGTGAGAGAGGTGGCCGCGCACGTGGTCGCGGCGCAGCGGCTGACCTCGGCTCTCGATGAGCTGAAGCGGACATTCGCCACCGACCCGGATCTGCGCGTCGCCGGGGCCGCCGGGGACGCGTTGCGAACTTTGCTGTCGGCGGAGGGTGAGGGCTCAACCATGGGCCCTGATGTGCCGAAGGAGGACATATGACCCAGGATTCGCTGGCCACGCTGAGGGCCGAGGTGGAAGCCGCTTTCGAGGAAGCCACCTCTCGGCTCGCCCACCTCTTGGAGGTAGCCCCGGACGTCGTAGACGTCTCGGTCCCGGCTGCCCCCGCTGCCCCCGCAGCGCCGAGAGCGATGGCCCCGCCGCCACCGCCGCCACCCCCGGCCCTGGTGGACGACGACCCACTCGACGCCTTCGCCCCGCCCCCCCACATGGACTGGGGCCCGGAAACCCGCAGCTTCCTCCGCCGCCACGTTTCCTAACAAGTTTTGACCCCCCTATAGGGGATCTTCTTGGCGCGGAAATCCCTACCTACTGGCGCGCTGCCGCTTGACCCCGTATCAAGTGGGGGTGATGCATCTCTCAAGGCCGCGCACCTACACGTTCGCCTCGCTTGGCTTCGGTCTAGCCGTGACCGCCGCCGTCTGGTTGATCCCGGATCTGAGGTTCGCCTACCAAGCTCCCGATCTGCACCTCGTGCTCGAAACGGGCGAGGGACTGATCGCCCTCCTCGCGGCCTGGCTGATGATCGGGAGATTCGAACGTGACCGGAGGCTCTCACAGATCCTCCTGGTGACCGCGCTCACGATGCTTGGGCTCGCCAACCTCGTGCTTTCGGTGGGACCACCTCTGTTCGGCTTCGATTCGTCAGGCAGGTTCTCGACGTGGGCCCCGCTGATCGTGAGGAGCTTTGCCACGGTGATGGTCACGGCAGCCGCGTTCGTGAGGGACCGCAAGGTTCCGAGAAGGTGGCAGGACCCGAGGATCTCTCTCGGTCTAGCACTGGCTTTCATCATCATCGTCGTCATATACGTCGCTACCTTCGGCGAGGTGTTCGGAGACCCGAAACCGGTCGGTGATCCGGGCTTGTCATCGCGGCCGATGATCCCGGGTTTGGACGCGGTCCTGTCGATCCAGGTGTTGTTGGCGGGTCTGTGGTTCGCGGCGGGTATCGGTTTCATGCGTCGGGCGGAGGCGACTGGGGACGAGTTCGCCGCATGGCTCGCCGCCGCTGCCTCACTCTCGGCGACGGCGCGCGTCTCGTACCTCCTGTTCCCATCGCTGTACACGGGTTACGTGTATGTCGGTGATGGGCTCCGGCTCGCATTCCACATCCTTCTGCTGGTCGGTGCGATGCGGGAGATCCGCTCCTACTGGAACCGGGTCGCTACTCTGGCGACCGAGGAAGAACGCCGACGCGTGGCGCGTGACCTGCATGACGGTATCGCTCAAGAGTTGCTGTTTATCGCAGCTCAGGTCCGAGCGGCGCGCAGGTCAGAACCCCCGGACGTCGATCACCGGCTCCAGCAGGTACAGAACTCGGCGGATCGCGCGGTCGAAGAGGCGCGCCGTGCTATCCACGCCCTCACGGTTCCAGGAGATGAGGACCTGATATCGGCCCTCAGGCACATGGTGTCCTACATGGATTCGCGGGTAGAGGCGGATCTGCATCTGAGGTGCCGGTCTCCCATCGATGTCCCTTCGGATCAGCGGGAGGATGTGATCCGAATCGTGCGTGAAGCGGTGATCAACGCCCACAAACATTCCAACGCCACCCGGATCGAGATCGAGGTGGAACAGGATCCGAACCGGCTGATCATCCGCGATGACGGGAAAGGCTTCGATCCTTCGACGGCGAATGGTCATGGAGGGTTCGGCTTGTTGTCGATGAGAGAGAGGGCGGAGGCCATCGGGGCGCAGTTGGAAGTCCGTAGTGCGGAAGGCAAGGGGACCACGGTCGAGGTGCTGCTCTGATGAGCGATAACACGGTGCTGATCGCCGACGATCATCCGCCGACCCGAGCCGGGGTGCGAGCCGCGCTCGAGGCCGGAGGGTTCGTGATCTGCGCCGAGGTCGGCGATGCCCGGTCGGCGGTCGAGGCGACCCGGAAGACGGAGCCCGAGGTGGCCCTGCTGGACATCGACATGCCGGGTGACGGGGTAGCGGCGATCGCGCCGATCCTCGAAGCCAGCCCATCAACCTTCGTCGTGATGCTGACCGCCTCGGAGGATGAGGCCGATCTCTTCCGGTCGCTCCGGGAAGGGGCCAGCGGCTATCTGCTCAAGGACACCGACCCAGAGCGGTTGCCGGTGGCGCTGCGTGGCGTTCTCGAGGGCGAAGCGGCCCTGCCCCGGACCCTTGCCGCCCTGCTGATCGAGGAGTTCCGCTCCCTCAGCGGTCGCCGCCGCCTGCCTCTTATCGGGGGCCGAAGGGTGGACCTGACACCCCGGGAGTGG
>JBKHYB010000111.1:0-5809 GCA_046565725.1 Actinomycetota bacterium | reverse complement strand
GCGTCGCCCCCGTCGAGGCGAAACCGGTAGCGCGAGCCGGGCCGCGCCTCGCGCACCCAGCCGCCGTGGTAGCCGTTCGGCTCCGCCTCGAGACGCTCTTGAACCACCGAGATGGTCAGCTCGTCGGGGACGAGGTTCCCTGCCTCGACGTACTCCGCCACCTTCGTGCCGAGTTCGGTATCGCTGCGTATCGCCCATCTGAAGATGTCACCCGTCGCGATGGAAGAGATGCCGAACTTCTCGCTGATGCGAGCGCTCTGGGTGCCCTTGCCTGCCCCTTGGGGGCCGAAGATCACGAGATGCATTCTGGTCCCGGTCCGTTCTCTAAGGGGTCGACTACTTAAGGAAGCCCTCGTAGTGCCGCATCATCAGCTGGGACTCGATCTGCTTCATCGTCTCGAGGGTGACGCCGACGGTGATCAAGATCGAGGTGCCCCCGAACGGCAGCTGCTGGATGTTCTGCCATGCGAGGAAGATCGACGGCATCAGAGCGATGGCCGCGATGAACAGGGCTCCAGGCAACGTGATCCTCGTGAGGATGCGGTCCAGGTACTCCGCGGTCTGCCGACCGGGGCGGATACCCGGGATGAATCCTCCGTACTTCTTGATGTTGTCGGCGACGTCCACCGGATTGAAGGTGATCGCCGTGTAGAAGTAGGCGAAGAACACGACCATCAACCCGTACAGCAACATGTAAACCGCGCTGGCCGAGTTCACGAGGTTGTCGTTGATGAAGTTCTGGATCGTCTGGTTCTGAACCACGTTCTGAAGCAGCGTTGGGATGTACAGGACCGAAGAGGCAAAGATGATCGGGATGACTCCCGCCTGATTCACCTTCAACGGGATGTACGTCGATGAGCCTCCGTACATCCTCCGGCCCACGACACGCTTGGCGTACTGCACCGGGATCCGGCGCTGGCCTTGTTCCATCGTCACGATCGCCACGATCACGAACAACCCGATGGCCACGACCGCCAGGAAGATGCCCAGTCCCTTCTGCTCCAGGATGCCGTTACCTTCCGACGGAAGCGTCGACACGATGGACGTGAAGATGAGGATCGACATCCCGTTCCCGATGCCGCGCTGGGTGATGAGCTCGCCCAGCCACATGATCAGGGCCGTACCGGCAGTCAGGGTGAGCACGATCAATCCGACCCTGGGGCCGCTGAAATCGGGGATCAGGTCGACATCTACGACCTGCCGGTTGTGGAACAGGAAGGCGAGACCGGTCGACTGGAGGATCGCCAGGATCACCGTGAGGTACCGGGTCCACTGCGTGATCTTCTTGGTACCCGCCTCTCCCTCTTTCGACCACGCCTCGAGCTTGGGGATCACCACGGTCAGCAGCTGCATGATGATCGACGAGGTGATGTACGGCATGATGCCGAGCGCGAAGACCGAGAGCTGCGCCAGCGCTCCGCCCGAGAACAGGTTGATGAACTGGAACACCCCGCCGGTCGTACCACCGGAGACCGACAGAGCGCGGTCCACGTCGATCCCCGGTGTGGGCACGTGAGCGCCGAACCGGTAAACCGCGATGATCAGCAGGGTGAACAGGATCTTCTTACGAAGATCCGGAACCTTGAACGCGTTGACGAATGCGCCGAGAAGGTTCATCTACTCGGTCTCTTCCTTCTTGTGCGCACCACGGTGCGTGTCGGAGTAGTGGATCTCGAGGACCTCCACCGATCCGCCGGCTGCCTCGATCTTCTCCTTGGCAGTGGCGCTGAAGGCGTGAGCCTTGACCGTGAGGGCCTTGTCGAGATCCCCGGCCCCCAGGACCTTGATCAGCTTGTCGCGCTTGTGGACGAGACCCGCGTGACGTAGTTCGTCGGGGCCGATCTCGGTCGTGTCCAACTTGACGAGGTCGCTGAGGTTGACCGCTCCGTAGTGCTTGCGGCGGGGAGGGGTGAACCCTTTGAGCTTGGGCACGCGCCGGATCAGCGGCATCTGGCCACCCTCGAAGAACAGGTGGACCTCGCCCCTCGCGCGGGTTCCCTTGGTTCCCCGGCCGGCAGTCTTGCCTTTACCGGATCCTTCGCCTCGGCCCACGCGCTTGCGAGCCTTCGTGGAGCCCTCAGCGGGCTTCAGGTCGTGCGGCTTCATGAATCCATCTCCTCGACCTCGATCAGGTGCTCCACGGCACGGATCATCCCGCGGATCTCCGGCTTGTCATCCTTAACCACGGTGTGGCCGCGACGCTTCAGACCCAGCGCCCGGATGGTTCCCACCTGCTTGGCGCCTTTGTCGGACGCCGAACGCACCTGGGTGATCTTCAGCTGCTTAGCCATCTTTACCGATACCTCTTCTTAGTAGTTCTAGTTGGTGGTCGTAGCGGTGGTCGCCGGGCCACGCAGCAGGTAGGCCGGGGCAACCTCCTCGGGGGTCTTCCCACGCTTCCGAGCGACCTCCTCGGGGGTCTTGAGACCCTTCAGGGCGGCCACGGTGGCGTGGATGATGTTGATCGCATTGCTCGATCCGAGCGACTTGCTGAGGATGTCGCGGATCCCCGCGCACTCCACCACGGCACGGACCGGGCCACCGGCGATAACACCCGTACCGGGAGATGCCGGCTTCAGGAGCACGACCGCGGCGGAATCCTCGCCGATGTTCTCGTGAGGGATCGTCGTCCCCACCATCGGAACCCTGAAGAAGTTCCGCTTGGCCTCTTCGATGCCCTTCTGGATCGCGGCCGGAACCTCGCGGGCCTTGCCGTATCCGACACCGACCTGACCGGCTCCGTCCCCGACCACGACGAGCGCGGTGAACGAGAACCTACGACCACCCTTCACGACCTTGGCGACGCGGTTGATCGATACGACGCGCTCTTCGTACTGGTTGCGGTCGTCGTCCCGCCCACGGGGGCCGCGGCCTCCTTGTCTGCCTCTACCCATCGCTCGACTTTCCTCCTAGAACTCCAGGCCGCCCTCGCGAGCGCCATCGGCAAGCGCTGCGACGCGCCCGTGATACATGAATCCACCGCGATCGAAGGTCACCTTGGCGACGCCGGCAGCCTTGGCCTTCTCGGCAACCGCCTGGCCCACCGCCTTCGCCTTCTCCTTGGGATCCTTACCCGTGATGCTCTCGTCGAGCGTGGAGGAAGAGGCGAGTGTGCGCCCCGCCACGTCGTCGATCACCTGGGCGTAGATGTGGCGGTTGGAACGGAACACGGCGAGACGGGGGCGCTCGGCCGTGCCGATCACCTTCTTGCGTACCCGGCGATGACGCCGGATGCGTGAATCAACCTTCTGTGCAGTCGCTGTCATCTCACCTACTCCTAACCGCCGGCCTTGGCTGCCTTACCGCCCTTGCGGCGGATGTGCTCGCCCTCGTAGCGGATCCCCTTGGCCTTGTACGGCTCGGGCTTCTTGATCGCCCGGATCTCCGCAGCGACCTGACCGACGAGTTCCTTGTCTATACCCCTCACCGTTATGCGTGTGGGCTGCGGCACCTCGAACTCGATACCAGAGGGAGCTGCCTTCTTCACTGTGTGCGAGAAGCCCACGCTGAGCTCGAGGTCGTTGCCCTGCTTCTGGGCTCTGTAACCCACGCCGTGGATCTCGAGGCGCTTCTCGTACCCATTCGTGACACCTTCGATCATGTTCGCAACGAGCGACCGGAACAGGCCGTGCAGCGCCCTCGCCTCACGCGTCTCCTTGGTGCGGGATACGCGCAGCTCGCCATCGCTTTGATCGATGGTGATCTCTTCAGGGAAGGTACGGTCAAGCTGGCCCTTCGGACCCTTGACGCTCAGGTTCCCCTTCCCGATCTTCACTTCCACCCCGGAGGGGACGGTGATTGGCGCTAAGCCGACCCGTGACATCTCTTATCCCTCCAACTACCAGACATAGGCGAGAACTTCCCCGCCTACCTTGGCTCGACGAGCTTCCTTATCGGTCATCACGCCCTTGGAGGTGGAGATGATCGCCACTCCCATCCCTCCGAGGACACGAGGCAGCTCCGTAGCGCCGCGGTAGACGCGGCGGCCCGGCTTGCTGATGCGGCGGATGCCGCTGATCGCTCGCTCCCGCTCGTTCGAGTAGCGCATGTGGATCTTGATGTAGCGGTGACCGGAGTCCTCCACCACGTCGAAACCATCCACGTAGCCCTCGTCCACGAGTATGCGCGCGATGTTCTCTTTGATCTTCGACGAGGGCACCAGGACCTCGTCGTGCATCGCCTGCGAGGCATTACGCACCCTCGTAAGCATGTCTGCGATCGGATCTGTCATCGTCATCAGGCCATCACCTACCAGCTGCTCTTCGTGACGCCGGGGATCTCCCCGTTGTGAGCCATCTCACGGAAGCACAAGCGGCAGAGACCGAAGCGGCGATACACCGCACGGGGCCGGCCACAACGCTTGCAACGCGTGTATTGCCGGACCTTGAACTTCGGTTTGCGCTCGGCCTTGTTGCGCAGAGCCTTCTTAGCCATGTGTTACGCCTCCACCCTTTGCCGTTCCCGGATCGGGAAACCGAGGGCCTTAAGAAGGGCCCTGCCTTCGTCATCGTTCGTAGCGGACGTCACGATCGTGATGTCCATGCCGCGGGTCGCATCGATGTCGTCGTAATCGATCTGCGGGAACACCAACTGCTCGGTCAAGCCGAAGCTGTAGTTGCCTTTCCCATCGAACGACTTCGGGTTGAGCCCACGGAAGTCGCGGATACGGGGGAAGGCGATCGCAGTCAGCTGATCGATGAAGTCCCACATCCGATCCCCACGCAGAGTTACGGCGGCACCGATCGGCATCCCTTCACGGATCTTGAAGGTAGCCAGAGACTTGCGGGCACGGCGAACCGACGGCCGCTGGCCCGTGATCTTGGTGAGGTCGGTGATCGCTCCATCGAGCTGCTTGGCATCCTTGTGCGCCTCACCGATGCCCATGTTGACGACCACCTTCAGTGGCTTGGGCACCTGCATGATGTTGCCCAGCCCCAGCTCCTCTTGCAGAGCGGCGCGCAACTCGCTGTTGAACTTCTCTTTCAGTCTCGGCGTGTAGCCGTTCTTGGTTGCCATGCGACTACACCTCCGATCCGGATCGCTTGGCTATTCGAACTTTGGCTCCTGTGCCCTCTTCCATCCGGTAGCCGATGCGGGTCGGCTTGCTTTCGGAGGGATCCACCAAAGCAACGTTGCTGATATGGATGGGAGCCTCCTTGTGGGAGATCCCACCTTCCTGGGCGCCACGCCGGCTCATGCGGATCTTCTCGTGGCGAGTGATCTGGTTCACGCCCTCGACGATGATCCGGTCCTTCTTCGGAAGCACCTCGAGTACGCGCCCCTCGGCGCCAAGGTCCTTGCCGGAGATAACGACCACTCGGTCACCCTTGCGGATACGTGTCTTATGTGCCATCTACAGCACCTCCGGGGCGAGCGAGATGATCTTCATGAACCTGCGGTCGCGCAGTTCTCGGGCGACGGGCCCGAAGATGCGCGTCCCACGAGGCTGCATGTTCGCGTCGACGATCACGACGGCGTTGTCGTCGAACTTGATGTAGCTGCCGTCACCGCGCCTGCGTTCCTTGGCGGTGCGGACCACCACAGCCTTGACGACTCCACCCGGGATCGCGTCTTTAACGGTGCAAACGACGATGTCTCCGATACCGGCGTAGCGCCGGCGAGAGCCGCCGAGGACCTTGATGACGAGGACCTCGCGGGCACCCGTGTTGTCTGCTACTCGACACCTGGTTTCCTGTTGGATCATTTCGCTCTCTCGATGATCTCGACCACACGCCACCTCTTCGTCTTGGAAAGAGGCCGCGTCTCCATGATTCGAACCCTGTCACCGACGTTGCACTCGTTCGTCTCG
>JBKHYB010000110.1:0-5840 GCA_046565725.1 Actinomycetota bacterium | reverse complement strand
GGAACGCAACGGCATCTACATCCTCGACCTGCAGAAGACGGTCGAGGGCATCGAGAAGGCCTACACCTTCACCCGCGACCTCGTCGCCGGCGGTGGCACGATCCTGTTCATCGCCACCAAGAAGCAGCTTCAGGACGCCGTTGCCGAGCAGGCAACCAGGTGCGGCATGCCGTACGTCAACTTCCGCTGGCTCGGAGGCATGCTCACGAACTTCCGCACGATGCACGCCCGGATCAAGCGGATGAACGAGCTGTCCGAGATGATCGAGACCGGCTCCATCTCGTCGTTCCCCAAGAAAGAGCAGCTGAAGCTGACCCGCGAGTACGAGAAGCTCGCTCGTAACCTCGGCGGCCTCAAGGATCTCACCCGGCAGCCGGATGCTGTCTTCATCCTCGACACCAAGAAGGAAGAGATAGCGGTGCGCGAGGCCAAGAAGCTAGGCGTTCCGGTGGTTGCGGTCCTCGACACGAACTCTGATCCCGACGATGCCGACTACGGCATCCCCGGTAACGACGACGCGATCCGATCCGGCGCTCTTCTCACCCGGATCATCGCCGACGCCGTCATCGAGGGCCGCTCGCTGCGCCCGGCCGACGGCGAGAAGCCTCAGGTTGCCGAGAAGGCGGCGGCGACGCCGGAGAAAGAGGTCTTACAGACGGCGGCCGCCGAGCCCAAGGCCGAGTGGGAGTTGCAGCTGGAAGCCGAGGAAGCTGCTTCCACCGAACCGGACACTCAGGTCGAAGCGCCTCAGACAGACGGCCCCGCCGACGCGAAGGGCGACGAACCGGGTGATCTTTCGCACCCGAGCCCCAAGGCCGACGACAACTGATCCAAGCACCTAAGAAGTAGAAAGGCAGGACCTATGGCAATCAGCGCCAAAGATGTGAAGGCTCTTCGCGATGCGACCGGTGCCGGGATGATGGACGCGAAGAAGGCCCTCGAGGAGGCCGGCGGTGATATCGAGTCGGCGAAGCGCCTACTGCGCGAGAAGGGCTTGGCGGACGCTGCCAAGAAGAGCGGTCGGTCCGCGACCGAAGGCATCGTTTACGCCTACATGCACAAGCCCGACCCCAACTACCCGCCGAAGCTCGGCGTTCTGCTCGAGCTCAACTGCGAGACCGACTTCGTCGCGAAGACCGAGAAGTTCGAGCGCTTGGCTAAGGATGTCGCCATGCACATCAGCTTCTCCGACCCCTCCTGGAAGACCCGGGATGAGGTTCCCCAGAGCGTGATCGACGAGGAGTCTGCGATCTACTCGAAGCAGGCGAAGGATTCCGGAAAGCCGGACAACGTGATCGACAAGATCGTTCAGGGCAAGCTCGAGTCCTTCTACAAGGAGCATGTCTTGCTGGATCAGGAGTGGATCCAGGACAAGTCCAAAACGATAGGTCAGCTGATCGACGAGGCGAAGAGCTCGATGGGCGAGAACGTCACGATCGGCGCCTTCTCTCGTATCCGCGTCGGGGAATCGAACCAGGAGGCGTAGACGCTATGGCGGAGGGGATCGATCTGACACCGAGGTACAAGCGTGTCCTGCTGAAGCTGTCCGGCGAAGCGTTCGCCGATCAGCAGACGGGTTTCGGGATCGATCCCCGGATCGTCGCCTCTATAGCGCGGCAGATCGCTGAGGCGAAGACGCACGGGACCGAACTCGCCCTCGTGATCGGCGGGGGCAACATCATCCGCGGTCTCTCGGCATCGGCGCAGGGCACCGACCGCACGACGGCGGATTACATGGGCATGTTGTCCACGGTGATCAATGCCCTCGCGATGCAGGATGCCCTGGAGAAGGAAGGCGTTCAGACCCGGGTCCAGACGGCTATCTGGATGCAGGAGCTCGCCGAGCCCTACATCAGGCGCAGGGCGATCCGACACCTCGAGAAGGGCCGCGTCGTGATCTTCGCCGGCGGGACGGGTAATCCGTATTTCTCGACGGACACCACGGCAGCGCTCAGGGCGCTCGAGATCGGCGCCGAGGCCATCCTCAAGGGGACGAGGGTAGACGGCGTCTACAACGCCGACCCTGAGGTGGACCCGGACGCCAAGATGTACGACTCGATCTCCTACATCGACGTGCTGCAACAAGGACTCAAAGTTATGGATTCGACCGCCATCACCCTGTGTATGGATAATCGGTTGCCGATACTGGTCTTCAATCTGAAGGCCGGCAACCTCATGAAGATCCTGCAAGGCGATGATGTGGGCACACTCGTACACGCAGACGCTTAGGAGGCAAGGTGGCCGAGACCAAGCAAGAGGTGTTGCAGGCAGCCGAGAAGAAGATGAAGCAAGCGGTCGCTCACAACCTCGAGGAGCTCGCGAGCATCCGCAGCGGAAGGGCAACCCCGGCGTTGCTCAATCGCGTAACGGTCGACTATTACGGCACCCAGACGCCTCTGAACCAGGTCGCCAACATCTCGGTCCCCGAGCCTCGTCTGATGGTCATCTCGCCCTACGATCCGAACTCCATCTCGGCAATCGAGAAGGCCATACTCGCCTCGGATCTGGGGGTGACGCCCAGCAATGATGGGCAGGTCGTCCGCCTCGCGTTCCCCGAGTTGACCGAGGACCGACGTAACGAGCTGAAGAAGCTGGCGCATGTCCGTGCTGAAGAGGGACGCGTGGCCGTGCGCGGCGTGCGACGTCACGCGAAGCAAGAGCTCGAGCGCATGAAGAAGGAGTCGCTGCTCTCGGAAGATGAGGAGCGGGGCGCTGAGAACGAGCTGCAGAAGATCACGGACAGGTATGTCGCCGAGGTGGACGAGAACCTGAAGCGCAAAGAGGCCGAGCTCTCCGAGGTCTGACGATGGTAGAGGGGGCACGGCACCTGGACGATCCATCGCAAGCTTCCGTGCCACCGGCGGAGATGCCTCCGCGCGGCAGGTCGCTCCGTCAGGCGGTGTTCACCGCCGTCGTCCTGCTGATCCTCATCGTCGTTGCCGCCCTGATCGGACCCGATGCCTTCTTCCTGCTGGCAGCGGTCGTCGTACTTCTTGCACAGTACGAACTGCTTGATGCTCTGCGGGTGACGGGCCATCGTCCGGTACGAAGTTTCGGGATCCTGTGTGGGGCGGCCATGCTGATCGTCGCGTACCTCGAGAAGCCCCGGCTGTTAACCGCGGTCGTCTCGATAGCGATGGTGGGAGCGTTCATACTGGCCTTGCGCCCCGCTCGTGGCCGCTCGGCTATGACCGACGTAGCGTGGACCCTTCTGTCCGTAGCCTGGATCGGTGGCGGGGGTGCGGCCGCGGTGCTGATACTCGCGATCGAGCCGGGTGGACTTCAGTTGCTGATCAGCTTCGTTCTGATCACCGCGCTCGACGACATAGGCGCTTACTTCGTCGGCACGAGGTTCGGTCGTCACAAGATGGCCCCGGGCATCTCCCCGGCCAAGTCCTGGGAAGGCTTCGTGGGGGGCATGGTGACCGCGTTGGCGGGAGGCGCCGGCTTCGGGTATCTCATCGATGCGCTCGGGGTGGAGCACGGGCTCGTGCTGGGAGTCATCGCCGGTCTGCTCGCTCCCGTCGGCGATCTCGTGGAGTCGATGGCCAAGCGAGAGATCGGGATCAAGGATTCCTCGGGCCTGCTTCCCGGACACGGGGGATTCTTAGACCGGCTCGACGCGATCCTTTTCTGTGCTCCGGTCGCGTGTCTCTACCTCCGCACCGTGCTGCTGTAGGCCGGTCCATATAAGTTGCTGCATGCGAGGATGTTTCAGTGAATCCAGGTTCTAGAGGCGTTGCGATCCTCGGATCGACCGGGTCGATCGGGCGTCAAGCCATCGATGTGATCCGCTCGCATCCCGACGCGTTCGAAGTGGTCGCGCTCGTTGCCGGTTCGGACGAGCGAGCGCTGGCGGATCAGGCCGCCGAGCTGGACGTGGTCCACACAGGACTGGGAGCAGAAGCGGCTGAGAGGATGGCGCGTCTCGATGAAGCAGACATCGTGCTGAATGCCGTCGTGGGCGCAGCGGGCCTACGCGCTTCGGCCACCGCGCTGGAGTCGGGCAAGCACCTCGCCCTCGCGAACAAGGAAAGCCTGGTCGCGGGAGGGGCGGTGTGCGAAGCGGCTCGGCTCGCGGGGGGAGGAACCATCGCTCCTGTCGACTCGGAACATGCAGCCCTCGCTCATGCGCTCGAAGGACGGGACCGGGCCGACGTCGAGAGGGTCGTCCTCACCGCGTCGGGAGGGCCGTTCCGCACCAGGGCAGATCTCTCGGATGTGACGGTGGCCGATGCGCTCGATCATCCAACCTGGAACATGGGCCCCAAGATAACCGTCGACTCTGCAACGCTCATGAACAAGGGTCTCGAGGTGATCGAGGCACACCACCTCTTCGGTTTCGACTACGACAACATCGATGTGCTGGTGCACCCGCAAAGCGTGGTGCACGGGATCGTCGAGTTCAGCGATGGGTCGCAGTTGCTCCAGGCGGGTCCGGCGGACATGCGGATCCCGATCCAGGCTGCACTAGGCGTGCCTTCACCCAGGGCGTTCGACCGCATAGACCTGAAGGACGTTGCCGAGCTGCGTTTCGAGGCTGTCGACCGAGAGCGGTTCCCGGCACTCGATCTCGCTTATGAAGCCGGCCGGAGAGGCGCCTGCTACCCGGCGGTACTGAATGCGGCGAACGAGGTCGCGGTGGCAGCCTTCTTGGGAGAGAGGATCGCTTTCACGGACATCACAGGGATCGTCGCCACGGTTCTCGAACGGTTCGGTGGCTCCTCCGACCGCGAGCTCGACTCGGTGCTCGAAGCGGATGCGTGGGCACGGGTCGTCGCAGAACAGGAATGCCGGAAGGCCGAAGGAGCCGCGGTATGAACCTGGGCCTGCTGATCTTCATCGCCGCGATCCTGATCGTCGTCATGATCCACGAATCCGGACACTTCTTCGTCGCCAAGGCGTTCAACTTCAAAGCCACCAAGTACTTCGTCGGCTTCGGCCCGACGATCTGGTCCACCACGAAGGGCGAGACCGAATACGGGATAAAGGCTCTTCCCCTCGGGGGGTTCGTGAAGATCGTCGGCATGAACCCATACGAGGAGATCCCCCCGGAAGACCAGCCTCGCTCCTACCCGAACAAGCCGATATGGCAACGAGCGCTGGTGATAGTGGCGGGTTCGGCGACGCACTTCGTCGTCGCGTTCCTGATCTTGCTCGTAACCGTCATGACGATCGGCTGGCCTACCGACCGTGCCTCCACGGAGGTGGCGGGCCTCACCACGCGCATCATGGGTGAGCCTGCACCCGCCGGCGATGCCGGTTTCCTTCCCGGAGACCAGATCATCGCCGCCGACGGACAGCCGCTCGAGGAATGGCGCGATGTGCGCAACTACATCCGCTCTCACCGCAACGCCGAGGTGACCTTCACGGTTCTGCGAGACGGGAGGGAGGTCGACCTGACCACGCGGCTCGGCTCGGCGATCATCGGTCCCGACGACTCGCTGATCGATTACGCGCCGCCGGGCGGAGAGCTCGATATCTCCAAGGTCCCCGTCGGGGGAGAGATCGTCGGTTTCCTCGGGGTGGAGCCGGACAGGGTCTACGTCCAAGAGGGTCTGGTCGGCGGGATGGGGGCCGCGGCCTCGCAGACATGGGCGGTGACCAAGCTCTCCCTGGTGGGCATCCAAGACATGTTCGGCATGGTCTTCGGCGGCGAGCTATGGGACGCGTTGCAGGGCGAGGGCGAGAGAGAGGTGGACGAGGGTCCCCTGGGGATCGTGGGGGCCGGCCGCATCGCGTCCGAGAGCGTCGAGTCCGGGCATGCTCTCGACCTGATCGGATTGATAGTGGGGTTCACCGTATTCGTCGGATTGATGAACCTGTTGCCGTTGCCTCCC
>JBKHYB010000109.1:0-5852 GCA_046565725.1 Actinomycetota bacterium | reverse complement strand
CGGAGAGATCGTCGGCGAGCCGTTGTCTCTCGACGGCGAAGCGGCCGACATCTCGGCCGGCGAGGGCTCGCTGTGGGTTCCGGGCCGCGACGGCGACATCCTTAAGATCAAACCCGACCACGAAGAAGAGGTGTCGGACGAGCCGTCTACGGACGCCAGCCCCGCGGATCCCAGCGAGGACCTCGTGCTGGTCTACGTCCAGGATGGCGACCTATGGGCCCAGTACCAAGACCGGGCCGAGCAACTCACAAGCACCCCCGAACTAGAGAGCGCACCGACCGTGTCACCCGACGAGCGCTACGTAGTGTTCGAGCGCCGAACCGACGATGCTGCGAACCCGGAGCTTGTGACGATGGAGATCGCGAGCCGCGGGGAATGCTGCGTCCGGGCGGGTGCTCAACCGGCGATCGGTCCGAACGAACAACTGGCATTCGTGGTCGGCCCCGGGATGAGACTCCCGTCCAACGATGCCATGGCCTACCAGCCCTACATAGCGTTCACGCGCATCGGTAGCTCCGCAGCCGAGTCCTTCCCGGTTCTGCCCGATGGCACGTACATCCCAGGGACGCGAGTGAACGAGGTCGTCTGGGACCAAACCGGCGAGCGCCTCTTCGTGGAGACCGAATACGAAGGACGATCGCTAAGGGTGGCGGACCTGATCTTGAACGGGGACCAGATGGTCAAGCGCATGGAACCCGCAGACATCATCCCCACAGAGGGGCAAGGCACCCGCTTCATGGCTCCCTCTGTCGGGACGACGCTCAACTTCCTGGCGGTGTGCTGTGAAGTGACCGAAGGGGCCTTGACCTCGGAGGGACTGAGTTTGCTGGAGATGGATCCCAGCCCGGAAACCGGCTACGAGAACCGAGAGATCGCAGATCTTGATGTTGATCTACAGGGCTTCAAGGATCCGGCTTTCACGGCCTTCATCGGCGAGTACGCGTACGAGCTCGGCAGCTTTGCGCCGGGTAACACGATGGCGTGGCTGGTAGGCGACGGCGAACGGGTGTGGTGGGTCGACCTCGATGGGAACGTCGAGGAGACGGATCTGAGCGCCACCGATATCGCCGCTCCATACCCTTACTTCGACTGAGCCCCTCGGTTCTAGCGGGGAGCCAGCAGCAGCGATTGGGCCGTCACTCCGAGCGGGCCCTGGTCGTCTGACACCATCGAGGTGGCGAGGCCGATCCCGTGGGGTTGGGGGATCGTCTTGGCGTCCATGTGGATCCACTCGCCTTGCGGGTAGCGGTGCAGGTGCACGACCAGGTCCACGTTGATGAACAACCACTTGGGCCAGTCGAGAACCGCCGAGATGCCGCTAGCGCTGTCAACCGCGATCAGGACGTGGGTGAGGGGCGTGTTCTCCTCTTCCTCGATCAGCGGGTGCAGCGTGCGCATCCATCCGGCAGCAGGACCCGGCTTGGTGAAATCGCCCGAGGTCATCAGCCACTCCATCGAGGTCAGATAGTTGGGATCGCTCGGCGGTGGGAAGGTCTTCGCCGGTGTTGCCTCGCGGCGCGGCGGAGGTGTGACGGTCTTCGCCTCGTAGGGCAGTTCCAACTCGTTGCGCACGATGCGCCACGCCGACGCTCGCATCACCTCTTGCCCCTCGGCCCACAGTGATGCCTCGACGAGATCGACCCGCTTGCCGGGCCGGGTTACCTCGACGGAGACCTTCAGCGGCTCGATCGGTACCGGGCGGAGGATGTCGAGGACGATGCGCGCCACCTGCTTGTCCTCTCCTCCGGGAGCTCGCTCGACGCACCATCCGAGCAGCGCCGAGGGCGGCCCGCCATGTTGAGAGGTGTCGTTCCAGGGTCCGATCGTGTGGGCGCTCGGCACGAAGATGTCGTCGCTGTCGCGTGTGAAGAAAGAAGGCATGGCGGGAACGCTACCAACATCAACTCTGCGGGAAAAAAGTGCGCCTACGGCACAGTTTTCGCCCGCAGACATGATGGGTCAGAGGCGCTTGAGGAGCTCTTGCTTCTTGTTCTCGTACTCGAGCTCGGTGATGGCACCCGAGTCTGCGAGCTTCTTGAGCTGTTCGATCTGTTCGATGACCGACGCTTCCTTCTCGGGGGCCGGGGCCGATGCTCCGGCGGCCGTCTCGCCACGCATCATGCGGTTGTTGTTGGCCTCGGTGGTCTTGTAGATCATCAGCTGCACGTCCTCGGGCTTGCGAACGTTGGTGATGCGGGACTGACCGCGCTCGCCGGCCGATTCGATCATCAGGTCGCCGGCCCCTAGGAACCTCTCGAGGACGCTCTGGCTGAAAGCGACGTCGTTGATCCGTTCGAGTGGGATCTCGCGGGAGTGCTTGGCGATGATCCCGTGCCGGGTGATCAGCCGATCCGTGGTCAGGACGAAATGGGTGGTGGTCCACTGCAGGAACGGGAACACCCCGAGGTAGAAGATGCCGCTCAGCAGCAGGATCCCGATCGCCAGTCTCAGGGTGTCGTAGTAGCCGGCGGTGCGGTCGAGGTTGTCGTGCGTGATCTTGAGGGCCAGCCACCACACCACCGACAGGGCGATCGTCCACAACACTGGAGCCACCAGAGCCACCCAGTGGGGTTTGAGATCGAAGACGATCTTCTCGTGGTCGGCGAGCAACTTCTTAGGGAACTGAGCCATGCCGCCACGTTAGCAACCAACCCGACCCAAAGAAAGGACCCCGTCTACCCCCTCAACTTCTCCTGGGATTCCCCCTTATATGGGGATAACGAGGAGAAGTTCGACCCGTGTGGCTAGTTGCGGATCTCGAATGCTGCTTTGAGGTCGATGCGGGAGCCGTCTATCTCGATGGTCTTGGTGTAGCGATAGAGGCCCGGGCCGAGCGGTTCGGTGCTCCCGTCGCTCCGGCAACGTTGGATCATCTGAGAGGGACTGCTGCCGCCTGCGGGGATCAGCCTGAGTTCGAGCGTCCAGGCACAGCGTGATCCCATCACGTCGGTCTCGACCAACCTTCCGTTGCGCCTCACCTCCAGAAGGTAGGGGTTTCCCCAGCCGAAGCCGTAAGCATCGATCGAGTGAACCGTGGCTTTGGGAACGGTTCCCGGCGGTCCCGACGCGGGCCGGATCACCAACTTGATGCCATCCCCAGTTGCGACCGCCGAACCTGGACCGGGCTCCGGGGAGGGCGGCCCAGGCAATGACGCCGTCGGCGCCGGCGAGGGGGTCACGGAAGCGTTCCCGCCCCGGTCGGCACCCCGCTCGCAGCCGACGAACGTCAGGACCAAGATCACGAGAACGGTGAAGGTTCTTAGCATCGCTTCTTGGACGCCGGGCATGTCGGCGAGGTTCCCCATCAGCCCACGAGAGCGTCGGCGTCGGAAGTTTTCCTCAAAATGCAGGCTAGGGCTGCACTTCTAGGAAAACTTCGGAGTCCTACTAGCCGCCGATCTCGTCCTGCTTGATCTCGCAACGGTTCTGGTTCTCGCCTGGGCTATCCGCATACTGCGACTTCCGTCCCGAGCCGTCGCCGTCGTAGGTGCCGTCGATGGGCCGTGTTTCCACGAAGCAGACGACCCTCGAATCGGCTGGGCCTTCGACTTCCAGGTGGATGGGCGAGCGCTTGGTCCCTTCGACCTCTTCGCTTCTCCACGGGAGCGACGTCTCGACTTCGACAAGGCCGATGTCTTCGGTGAGGTAGGTGATCGAGACGTTATCTCCGGTTCCCGTCACGAAGTACCGGAACGCCATCGTGGGCTCGCCGCCGGAGCACCCACCAAGCGATAACAGGAAAGCTATAAGCCCCACCATCCGCCCGCGCATGTTCGAAGCGTAGCAACTTCTCCTGAGATTCCCCCTTATACGGGGTTAACGAGGAGAAGTTCGCTGCGGAGTGCCCGGCCGAGGGGGAAACGGGGAGCTACTAGGATGCGGGGTCTATGAGCATCGATAGGAAGACCGTTGACCACGTGGCGCGGCTCGCCCGGCTCGATCTCTCGGAAGAGGAGAGGTCCCGCATGGAGACAGAGCTCGCCGCGATCCTGACGCACGCCGAGAAGATCCAGGAGTTGGACCTCGACGACCTCGAGCCGACCAGCCACGCGATCCCGCTGCGCAACCACATGCGGCCCGACGTGGTGGGGGAGTGCCTCACCCAACAAGAGGCGCTCGCCAACGCTCCGAAGGCCGAGGACGGTCGCTTCTGGGTGCCCCGCATCGTGGAGGACACCGGTGAGTGAGCTCCTGTGGGCATCGGCCCGCCAACTCGCCGAGTCGCTAGACAAGAAAGAGGTATCGGCGGTCGAGATCGCCGAGGCTCTGCTCGCCCGCGCTGACGAGGTCGACCCGAAGATCCACGCTTATCTGAAACGCACCGACGAGATCGCGCTGGCTCAGGCCAAGGCCGCCGACGAGCGCCGGGCCAAGGGCGAGACCCACTCGGCCTTCGACGGCGTCCCGGTCGCGTACAAGGACATCTTCTGCACCAAAGGCGTCACCACCACGATGGGCAGCAAGATCCTGCACAACTTCGTGCCCCCTTACTCGGCCACGGTCGTCGAGCGGTGTGAGGCAGCCGGGCTGACGATGCTCGGCAAGCTGAACCTCGACGAGTTCGCGATGGGTTCGTCGACCGAGTGGTCGGCTTTCGGGCCCACGAAGAACCCGTGGGACCTCGAGCGGGTTCCCGGGGGTTCGTCCGGGGGCCCTCCCGCGTTGATCATGAGCGGTGGTGCGCCGTGGGGGTGGGGGACCGACACGGGTGGCTCGGTGCGGCAACCCGCCGCGCTGTGCGGTTGCGTCGGCGTGAAGCCCACCTACGGCCTGGTTTCCCGCTACGGCATCATCGCCTTCGCATCGAGCCTCGATCAGGCGGGACCGTTCGCCCGCACCGTGGAGGACGCAGCGATCCTGTTGATGCTCGCGGCCGGGCACGACCCGATGGACGCGACCTCGATCCCGCAGGAGGTGCCGAACTACCTCGACGGCATCGACGGCGGCGTGCAGGGGATGAAGATCGGGATCGTCAAGGAGTTCACCGACACCGAGGGTCTGCAGCCCGGGGAGAAGCAGCGGGTCGACGAGGCCTACACCCGGTTCGAGAAGCTGGGGGCCGAACTCGTCGAGATCTCGTTACCGTCGTTCCAGTACGCGATCTCGGCCTACTACCTGGTCGCGCCCGCCGAGGCATCCAGCAACCTCGCCCGTTACGACGGGGTGCGTTATGCGCTTCGCTCGGACGAGGGCACCGACATCGTGAAGATGACGTCTCGCACGCGTGACGAGGGCTTCGGGCCCGAGGTCAAACGCCGCATCATGCTCGGCACCTACGCCCTGTCGGCCGGCTACTACGACGCCTACTACGGCAAGGCGCAGAAGACGCGTTCGTTGATCATCAAAGAACTAGAGGCCGCTTACGAGAAGGTGGACCTGATCGTGTCGCCCTCCTCGCCGGACACCGCTTTCAAGTTCGGGGCGAAGACGGCGGATCCGCTGTCGATGTATCTCAGCGACATCTTCACGGTTCCGGTCAACATGGCCGGTAATGCGGGCATCAGCATCCCGTGTGGTCTGTCGCCGGACGACAACCTGCCGGTAGGGCTCCAGATCATCGCCAAGTCGCTCGACGAGAAGACGATGTTCCGGGCCGCCCACGCGTTCGAGCAGGACCTCGGCTTCGCCACCGACCCCAACATGAGGCCGCAGATATGAGCACCACGACAACGGAGACTTACGAGACCACCGTCGGACTCGAGATCCACGTCGAGCTTTCGACCAGGTCGAAGATGTTCTGCGCCTGCCCGGTGGACTTCGGCGGCGAGCCCAATACGCGCGTCTGCCCGGTGTGCCTCGGCATGCCCGGGTCGTTGCCCGTGCCGAACCAGATGGCGATCGAGTACACGATG
>JBKHYB010000108.1:0-5854 GCA_046565725.1 Actinomycetota bacterium | reverse complement strand
GGGCTGGCAGTAGATGACGTGCGGGATGTTGACGTAGTCGACGATCGGGGCGGGTTCGCCGGCGAGACGCTCGGCGACGGCCATCCCCTCGGCGTAAGCGACGTGAGCGAGTTGCGGGTGCGGCGTGTTCGCCTCGGGGACGTGGATGCAGTCTCCGATCGCGTACACCCCGTCGACCGACGTCTTGTATGTGAGGTCGGTGACGATGAAACCCTTCTCGGTCTTGACGCCCACCTCTTCGAGGCCGATGTTGTCGGTCCGAGGGGCCCGTCCGATCGCGACGAACATGCGCTCGGCCGAGATGGTCTCGGCCTTGCCGTCCTTCTCGAATGTGACGTCGACGCCCGAGTCGTTGGCCTTGGCGTCGCTCACGGTGACGCCGAGCTTGAACTTGATGCCGCGCTTCATAAGGAGTTTGTGCAGCGCTTCGGAGATGTCCGAGTCCTCTGCCGGAGCGATCGTCGGCAGCATCTCGAGGACGGTCACCTCGGCCCCGAACGAGCGGTAGATCGAAGCGAACTCCAACCCGATGTAGTTGCCGCCGACCACCACGACACTGCCCGGGATCGAATCGGCGGTGAGCCCGTGGTTCGAGTTGTGGACGCGGTCCCCGTCACTCTGGATGAAGGGCAGTTCGCGTGGGTAGGACCCGGTCGAGATGATGACGCCCTTGCTCGCCTGCAGGGCGCGCTCGCCATCGGCGGTCTTGACGGTCACCGTGCGAGGACCCGACAGACGCCCCTCGCCTTCGACGAGTTCGATCTTGTGCGCCTTCACGAGGCCCGAAAGCCCCTTGTACATGCGGCCCACTACGCCGTCTTTGAAGTTGAGGACCTTGCCCCAGTCGACCTCGGGCTCGCCCTGGACGAGGACGCCGAAGTTGCCGGCCTCCTTGATCTCGTCCATCAACTCCCCAGCGTGAAGCAGGGCTTTGGTCGGGATGCAGCCCCGGTGCAAACAGGTTCCGCCGACCTTGTCCTTCTCGACCATCGCTACCGACATGCCGAGAGCGGTCGCTCTGAACGCGGCGGCGTAACCTCCGTTACCTCCGCCGAGGATCACGAGATCGAACTGCTCGGACCCCTGTGCCACGTGCCTCACACACCTTTCGGGTCAACGGTCCCACGCTGGACCGGTTGGTTCGTTGGGATATCCCGCGAGGTTACAACCCGCGGAGCGGCCCCCCGGTTCCCTTCGGCCGTCTAGGTGGTCGAGGATGCCGAATCGTTGTGGTTGAAGGTCGCGCTCTGGTCGCGGTCCGACGAGACGGACTGGTCGGATGTCGAGGCCGAGGCGTCGCTGTCGCTGAGCGGAAGATCCGAAGCCCCGTCCGGCGAATCGGAAGCCGCCGCGGTCGCGGGGTCGGCCACCTCGGCGCCCGTGGTAGTGGGAGGGATCAAAGAGCCGGTAGATCCCGAGATGATCGACATCATCTCCCTGTCTTCGAGCACCTTCGCTCCTTCGGACTCGACATCGATCTTCGACCGGTCGTCACCCATCGCGCCTCGCTCCCTTCCAACCGCCTCTGCGTACGGTCTGCTTACCGCCCTTCCTTCCCCCCGCGAGCGTGGGCTAAGCGCGAGAGCGAAGCGGTTCCCCGCAGTGCTTGCAGAAAGGAGCATTGGGCGACACCAGTCCGCCGCAATTGGGACACGACGCAGGGGCCACGGCACCCTTGCGGATCTTCGTCACCGCTCCGATGCCGATCCCTCCGACCAGAACGATGAACGCGAGGATCACCAGCCCCGTGATGTCGAGCGCCATGCCGAGCCCGAGCAGCACGGCCCCGATCACCCCCCAGGCCACTATCGTCCAGGTCCCGAGGATCATCCGAAGTGCTCCCCCAGCCATCCGAACAGCAACTTCAGGCAGCGAGGGTCCCTGCGCAACTGATGCCCGGCACCGTCGAGGATCTCAACGCGTGCGTCGGGGGCAGCCTCGGCGATCTGACGAGCATGCCCGACCGGAACGACGTCGTCTGCGTCCCCATGCACCACGAGCATCGGCACGGACACCTCCTGGGCGGCGTCGGCGGTGCATACGGAGTCGAACTCGGCGGCCCATCCCGTGGGATCTTCCAGAACCTCGGGCGCTAACACCATCCCGGCCTGCTCGGTGATGCGGAGCACCGCCTCTTGAGGGCTGCCGGCGAAGCTCACCCACACCGCGGGAGCAGCCCACAGGACGAGACCTTCGACCACGAGGCCGCGCGCCACTGCGACGGTCGCCACCGATCCTCCGGCCGACGAGCCCACGACAACCAAAGGGCCCGTGATCCGATCCCGCAACGCAGCAGCGACAGCGTCCACATCACGCACCCAACCTTCTATCGAGAAGTGGCCCGGTGACGAGCGGACCGCGCGCAGGTCGACCCAGGCTCCGGTCCAGCCGTGAGACGCAACCGACTCGGCCAGCCCCGGGTACCCGGTGTCGTCGGGATCGGGAGGGTTGATCGAGGGGATGCCGTGAAGCAACAGGACGGTGCCGCGAGGATCCTCGGGAGTGCACAGGCCGCCGGAGAGCCGGCCTTCCGGGGTTTCGATCGACAGAGGGGTGGTCTGCACGGCGACAGGCTAACGCTCGGGGCGTATCGTGAGGTGCAGTGGAACTACTCATCGGAGCGGCCGGAACCGTGGGAGCCCTAGGCGTCATCGGAACCGCTTTCACGTTGGGCCTCAGGCACGGGGCGGACTGGGACCACATCGCCGCGCTGCTGGACATCTCCGGGATGCCCACGAGCAGACGCCGATCGATGTTCCTGTGTCTGATGTACGCGCTGGGGCATGCCTTCGTCCTGATCGTTCTGGGGAGTGCCGCCATCCTCTTCGGGCAGTTCGTTCCCACCTCCATAGAGGCCGCCATGGGCAAGGTTGTGGGCGCGACGCTGGTCCTGCTGGGCCTCTATCTCCTGGTGTCGCTGTTCAGGTATGGCGACGACATCCGCCCCCGGGGACGGTGGAGCCTCGTCGTCGAAGCGCTGGGCCGGATGCGGCGGAGACTCCATTTCCGGGTGGTCGAGGTCGAGCACGAACACCCCCACGACCATTCCCTCGGACACGCTCACGACCACGGTCTCGCCCCGCAGGAGCAACGACATGAAGAGGCCGCGCCGGCAGGCGTCTCGACGATGCTCGCTCACTCGCACCGTCACACCCACCGGCAGGTCGTTCCCGTGGCCGACGGCTACGCCGCGAAGAGCGCGGTGACGATCGGCATGCTGCATGGTGTCGGGGCCGAGACGCCGACCCAGGTGTTGCTGATGGTGACCACCGCGGGACTCGGGGGTCGTGCTATCGGCCTTGCGGTCCTGCTCTCGTTCGTCGCGGGATTACTGATCACGAACACGGTCATCGCGGCGATGGCGACCTACGGGATCCTGCGAGGGCGCTCGGGTCTGCTGTTCAGGTCGCTCGTGCTCGCCTCCGCCACCTTCAGCCTGATCTACGGAGCGGCTCTCCTCGCGTCTTAGTGGGAACCCCTTAGCGATCGGTGATGGTGATGGTGCCGGTCATCCCCGAGCCTTCGTGTGGGATGCAGAAGTAGCGATAGGTCCCCGGTTGATCGAGCGTCACCTCGAAACTCTCGCCCGGCTTGAGCAATCCTTCGGCGAGCGAAGAGCGAGCTGCTTCCTCCGAGGTTGCCCCTCCGCTCGCGAAATAGTCGCCGCCCTCCGGCACACCCTCTTGGTAGGCGGTCACCGTGTGGCTCTCCGATGAGGTGTTCTCGAAAACGATCTTTTCTCCGGGCGCAGCGGTGAACCCTTCCGGTTCGAACACCTGGCCCGGCGGCATCTCGATGTCCGCGGACGAAGACGTTCCACCGTCTGCCGAGCACGCGCCCAACAGCGCGCAGGCGGCCACGAGGGCGATCGACTTCCGAAGCATCGAGCGAGGCTACCGCTAACCGGCGATCAGCAATCCGGTGCCGTACATCACGGCGATGCCGGCGACGAACCCGAGAGCCGGGAGTCCCTGCGAAAGGGACATCTCCCCCTTCATCGTCGTCCCGATCTTCCATACCACCTGAGCGATCGCCCCCGCCGCTAGTCCGAACATGAACGCAGCGGTCGCCGGGGCGAACGCGAAGCCACCGATCCAGGCCCCGAAGATCGTGGGGACACCGGCCACCGCGCCGAGACCGGCGAAGTGCCACAGCGACGGACGCTTCGAGTCACCGCCCAAGGGCGCAACGATCGCCAGACCTTCCGTCGTGTTGTGGAGGGCGAACCCGACGACGAGGAAAGTGCCGAGGGCGACCTCACCCGCCGCGATCGCGGCCCCCACTGCCAGGCCCTCCCCGAGGTTGTGCAGACCGATCCCCGCGGCGATCAGATAGGCGACGACCAGACCCGACGAGAAGTTCTTGCTCGAACGCCTCCCCAGCCTCTGTTCGAACCAGAAGAGTCCGATCACAGCCACGAGCGCACCGATGCCGAACAACCCGACGCCGTTGAGGCTCGCAGCGGTCTCGGCCGCGAGTTCCAGCCCGTGCTCGATGGTGTCGATCAGCAGGAAGACCAGCAAGCCCACCGTTAGGGCGAGGAAGAAGCCGAGCCACTTCTTGGCCATCCGCTTCAACAAGGGGAACGCGAACAGACCCACCACGACGGGGATCACGCCGATATAGAGACCCAGCAACGCATAGGTCCACACCGTTTCTAGGTCCGTGCCCGGCGTGACGGTTGCAGCCTCCACCTCATGCTCGATCGTCACGCCGGTCGAGGTCACCACCGCGAAGTTGAGCGGAAGACCTTCTTCCCACGGGTAGTCCGTCGAGATCGTTGCGGTCTCCAGCCGATCGAGGCGAGCATCGGTTACCTCGAACGACCAGTACTGGTCGTTGATCAACAACTGCGCGATCTGCACTGGGTCCGGGCCGTCGTTGCGCACCAACATCTCGATCCGACCGGGCTCGATGACCGTTCGCTCGAACGACAACGTTTCTATGGGAGGCGGGGTGCGCAGTTCGACCGTCGCATCGAAGAGCTTGAAAAGTCCGAGCAGGGCGGCCGCGAGTACCACCACTGCAAGCAGCCCTACGCCGAGATCGCGCCTCTTGGTCGTAGCAACCGACTGCGCCATCTAGCTCACCTCGAAGAAGCTCAGCCAACCGAGGTCGACGAATTCGGTCTGATGGGCGTGGAACATGAAGAGACCCTTCTCGTGATAGGTGAATTCGAGCATGTGCCGTTCGGCCTGGATCATCGAGACGATGTCGGTGAACTCTTGCGGCTCCAGCGACGTGCCCGTCCTGTAGAGATGGAAGAAGTTCGCGTGGAGGTGGATCGAGTTCAGAGGATCGAACTCGGTGACGTTGATCACGTGCAGACGCTGGAGCTCTCCGGCGCGGATGGGGATCGGATCGTTCACGTATGCGAACGCGATCGTGTTGGCCGCGTAGACCTCGTTCTCGCCGTCGAAGTTCGTGTCGAAGGCGTTCATCACGAGGACCATCTCGTTCGCAGGCGGTCGGCCCTTCTTCGGATCGACGATGAATCCCCCGTAGAGGCCGCGCTGGATGTGCTGCGCGAGGGGATGTGAGTGACAGTGGTACAGGTGCGTTCCGAAGGGCTCGGCGATGAACTCGTAGGTGAACGTCTCTCCGGGCATCGCTTCGCCCGCGCCGGGTACACCATCCATCGCCGCGGGATGGATCCCATGGAAATGGATCGTGTGAGGGTGTTCGGTGCTGTTGATCAACGTGACCCGAACGCGATCACCCTCCGTAGCGCGGATCGTCGGTCCGGGAACCCGGCCGTTGTAGGTCCACGCCGGGAAGAAGACCCCAGGAGCGATCTCGATCTCCTTGTTCACCGTGAGGAACTCGTACTCGCGCACGGTTCGTCCGGACGCAT
>JBKHYB010000107.1:0-5894 GCA_046565725.1 Actinomycetota bacterium | reverse complement strand
AATTCCGGGATAGGTCTGGTGGCTCACCTTGGCGTTCCGTTCGACACCACGATAGGTGGCGCTTTCGCTGCAAGTGCAGTAGCGGGAGCGTTCCTGGGTAAACGTTTGTCTATGAGTACGCCGCCCGACCGGCTCGCTCGTGGCTTCGCTTTCATGGTGGCTATCGTGGGAGTGGTCGTGCTCGTAGAAGAGATCGCCGTGCGAGGGAAACTCGTCTAGGAGGAGATATGTTCTTCAAACAGTTCTACCTTGAATCGCTCGGACATGCGTCTTATCTCGTCGGTGATGAGTCCACGGGTGAAGCGCTTGTCCTCGATGCCCGACGCGACGTGGACGTGTATCTAGAAGAGGCACGCCGCCAAGGGCTGCGGATCACCCATGCGATCGACACCCACGGTCACAACGATTACCTGAGCGGGCTCACCGAACTCGTGTCGCGACAGGACGTCAAGGCACTGGGGTATGTGGACGCTGACCTCGGCTATGACCACCGTGACGTGCGGGACGGGGAGTTCGTGGAGATCGGGGATATCGCCTTCGAAGTGAGGCACACCCCGGGTCACACTCCCGAGCATGTCTCTCTGGTCGTGCACGACCGGTCGGTGGGGGATGAGCCTGCTCTCATGCTTTCGGGTGGGGCCATCCTGGTGGGCGATCTAGCGAGGCCGGATCTGCTCGGTGGTGACGAACAGGCCAAAGAGATGGCCGTTGCCTTCTGTCACACGATCCAGGAGAAGATCCTCTTCGACCTCCCCGACCATCTCGAGATCTTCCCAACGCACGTTTCCGGGTCTCTGTGTGGAGGCAACATCGGGAGCCGCCTGTCCACCACCTTGGGATACGAGCGGATCACTAACAGCATCCTTGCGCGCGTTTCGTCGTCCGAGGAGTTCGTCGACGAGTGTATGCGTCTGGATAACCTCCCGGCAGTGCCTCCTTACTGGAAACGGATGCGCAAGCAGAACATGCAAGGGGTGGTTCCGCTCGGCGTCCTGAAGGAACCCCCTGCCCTGCAGCCAGACACTTTCAGCCGCGAGGTCGATGGGGGGGCGATCGTGCTGGACACCCGTTCGGCCGAAGCCTTCGGGGGAGGCCATATCCCCGGTTCCCTCAACGTCCAGCTCGGATCGTCCTTCGCCACCTGGGCCGGAACCGTTCTGCCGCCGGACGGGAGGGTCTTGCTGGTCCTCGACGACCCATCGCAGCTCTGGGAGGCCGTCTGGCAATTGCTGCGCATCGGTTACGACGTTCCCATCGGATGGCTGGCGGGGGGGATGTTCGCTTGGCGCACCGCAGGTAAGCCGGTGACCGGTCTGCGTCAGATCACCGTGCACGAACTGCGTGAGGCTCTCGCCGACGTGAAGGTGTTGGACGTTCGTCAACCGGCCGAATGGGCGGATGGCCACATCCCCGACTCGCAGTTCATCACGGGAGCCGAACTACCCGAGCGGATAGATGAAGTTCCGAAAGGAACCGAAGTGGCGGTCGTGTGCGGAAGTGGATTCAGATCGTCGGTGGCGGCATCGCTTCTGCTGTCTCGGGGCTACGACAACGTGATGAACGTCCTCGGTGGGATGTCCGCTTGGAACGCCTTGAGGTACCCAACCACTTCGGACTGACCGAAGGACGAACGGCATATAGGCGGCCTGCTCTTAGGCCCTGGTCACAGCACCTGCACCGTCTTTAACCTCTATGGGCAGTCCTCGGTTGATCTAGCGCGTCGCGTGGTCCCTTCACGTGCATGCCGAACGGCCCTCGGGGGCCGGGTATGAGGTCGAGGGCGCGCTGATGCATGGTGTCATCCTGTGGCGACTCGGACCCTGTGCCTCTTCGGTTCAAGAGGCGCACGATAAGGCGTCGCGCACCTTGTGGCACATCGCTCGCGCGTCTTCTGAAATAGAGCGGAGAGAACGGTGCCCTCATCCGATGAACGATAGGGGCCCATAGCGCTCTGATCAGGGGGACGCCGACCACTGGGCTTCCGTTCTTAGAGCGATGCCACACCCTTCCGCTCGGACGCCCAAGGGCCGGATGTACCTCGCTCTGGCTGCCGATGGGCACCTTTGGTGCTGCCCGCGTTCGGGTTTACGGTGGGAAAGATGAGCGCCACGTATCCAGGACATAGGGCGGTAGACGTGCCCCTCAGGGACGGATCGACGGTTCGGATCCGCCCCGTTCGTCCATCGGACATGGACGGTGTCAGGGATCTGTTCGGGAGATTGTCGACCGATTCCGCTCGCATGCGTTTCCACGGCATCCGTCATCCCTCGGACGAAGAGATCAAGGGCTACGTCGAGGTCGATTACGTCGAAGACCTCGGTCTCGTTGCCGAGACCGAGGACGTCTCGGGACGGGTGCGCATCCAAGCTCTGGCGAGTTACGCCTCTACAGGGGATCACGTTGCCGAGATCGCCATCGTGGTGGACGACTCGATGCACGGGAAGGGCATCGGGAGCGTCTTGATCGAACATCTAAGCGAGGCCGCGGTCGAAGCGGATATCACCACCTTCCAGGCCGAGATCCTCTCGTCCAACACCGCGATGTTCGAGGTGATCCGCGATCTGGAGTTGCCTTTGCGAACCACCGCCTCGGACGGAGTGACCCACGTCGAGTTCCCGACTTCCCCAACGCCCGATGCACTGGAGGCTTTCGAACGGCGAGAGGCGGTCGCTGCGGTCGCGGCCATCCGTGGATTCCTTCATCCATCTTCGGTTGCAGTGGTGGGTGCGTCCCGCAAGCGGGGATCTATCGGGTTCGAGATCTTCCGCAATCTGCTGAACATGGGTTTCGAGGGTCCGGTTTATCCGGTGAATCCGACCGCCGACGTGATCGGATCGGTTAAGGCGTATCCCTCGGTCATCGAATGCCCCGATCCGGTAGACCTCGCCGTGATCGTGGTTCCAGCAGCAGCCGTTCTCGACGTGGCCAAGCAGTGCGCAGAGAAAGGTGTGCGTTCGCTCCTGATCATCTCCGCCGGATTCTCGGAGGCCGGGGAGGCAGGGAAGAAGCGTCAGGTGGAACTGATGAGACTGGTCCGGGCTACCGGGATGAGGGTGATCGGCCCCAACTGCATGGGGATCATGAACCTTTCGCCGGAGGTTCGCTTGAACGCCACCTTCTCCCCGGTGACTCCCGCGCACGGCAATCTGGCGTTCTCCTCCCAATCGGGGGCTCTCGGGATCGCCGTGATGGACAGGGCGCTGTCCCTGGGGTTGGGACTTTCAAGTTTCGTTTCCGTTGGGAACAAGGCCGACATCTCAGGTAACGATCTGATCCAGTACTGGGAAGGCGACGATGACACCGACGTGATCCTGCTCTACCTCGAGTCGTTCGGTAACCCGCGCAAGTTCGCTCGGATAGCGAGGCGAACCGCCAAGCACAAACCGATCGTCGCGGTGAAGAGTGGCCGGTCGCGGGCGGGGGCACGCGCTGCGGCGAGCCACACGGCGAGCGTCGCGTCGGGTGACGTCGCGGTGGACGCTCTCTTCAAACAGACCGGCGTCATCCGCACCGAAACCCTGGAAGAGCTGTTCGATGTGGCCGCGCTGCTCGCCTATCAGCCTCTGCCCGGGGGCGGCAAGGTGGGGATCCTCACGAATGCAGGGGGACTGGGCATCCTATGTGCCGACGCGTGTGAGTCCTCCGGCTTGGAGGTCCCCCCGCTGTCCGAGAAGACGGCGGCGACGCTGCGGGAGTTCCTTCCTGCCGAAGCGAGCGTCGGCAACCCCGTGGACATGATCGCGTCGGCCAGCGCCGAGCAGTACGCCCGGTCTTTGAGGGTCCTCTCAGAGGATCCTGAGATCGACGCCCTGATCGTGATCTTCATCCCACCGCTCGTTACCCGGGCCGAGGACGTAGCGATGGCGATCTCGGAGGTGACCAAGAGGATCGAAGACAAGACGGTCCTGGCCTGTTTCCTCGGCGTCCAGGGTGTGCACGACCTGCTGAGCGAAGGCGACCGGGTCATCCCGAGCTATTCGTTCCCTGAATCCGCAGCGAGGGCTCTTGGCCGGGTGGCGAGCTATGCGCGCTGGCGACAGCGACCGGACGGTTCCGTGCCCGGATACAAAGATGTGGATCGGGGCGCTGCTCTCGCTACGGTGACGCGGTCGCTGGCCAAGGGTGAGGGTTGGCTGGACCCCACTTCGGTGTCGGACCTTCTGACGCACTACGGGGTTTCCACCGCTCGCAGCCGGTTGGTGGGTTCCATCCACGAGGTCGAAGAAGCCGCCGGAGAGCTGGGTGGCCACGTAGCGGTGAAAGTGCACTCCTCGACGATCGTTCACAAGACCGATGTCGGAGGGGTGGTTCTGGGGTTACGAGGCGCAGGCGAAGCTGGTGACGCCGCCCGGCGCATCACCTCGAACCTGGATCAGGCGGGTCGGTTGGATGAACTCGAGGGCTTCCTCGTGCAAGAGATGATCGCGGGCGAAGGTACCGAGATGTTCGTAGGGATGACCCAGGACCCCTCGTTCGGACCGCTCCTCGCCTGTGGTGCCGGCGGAACGTTGGTGGAACTGATGAAGGACATCTCGGTCCGGATCACGCCGTTGACTGACATCGATGCGGTCGAGATGCTTGGAAGCCTGAAGATGTATCCGCTCTTCAAGGGGTACCGGGGCCAACCCGCTCTGGATGCCTCCGCGGTGGTTGAGCTATTGCTGAGGTTGTCCGTTCTAGTGGGAGATCTTCCACATATCGCCGAGATGGACCTGAACCCCGTGATCGTGTTTCCGGAAGGGAAGGGCTATGCGGTCGCAGACGCCCGCGTGAGACTTGCCTACCCGAAACCGGTCGTACCGAGGGGCGCCCGGACCTAGATCGCTTCTTGGCTCAGATCGTCCATCCGTCGAACCAGCTCGACCGCGCCTGCTAAGGCTTCCACCGACACCTTCGCGCCGATCACGGCTTGGCGACCCTGAATCCTGAGAGACGTGAACTTGCCTTCAAGGGCTACGACGGCCGGGGAGGGTCCCTGTGCAGCGCAGGTCAGTTTCGGCAATGCGCCCTGAGGGACCCGACCGTCGACGAAGACCAGCGCCGCATCCACCAACTCGCGCAGGGGGCATCTCTCTCCGAGCATCAATGGGCAGATCCCTCGGCCGGGTCCGCCACAGGTGAGGACGTCGTACCCGGCCGAGCGCAAGGCACCTGAGACCGGTTCGGCACCCTCGCTTCCTCGACCCATGACGAGGACGGCAGGCCTGACATATCGGGCCATCAACTCGTCGAACTCAACATCGTTCTGCAGGTCGGGATCGGACTCGGCCAGGTACGGCATCGCTCACCTCCTGCGCTCACATTCGGCGCGAGTGGGTGACCCTCATAGGGCCGCGTGGACCCCCTCGGAAAGGACCTTCGTACCTTCCTTCTCGCGCACCCAGGTTCTGTCTGTTCTTCCTCTTGCCTGGGGGCCGTTCAGCCCTATCAGCGATGTCGCGCGGTGGGCAGAGTTGTTCCGGTAGGGGCAGCCTGTGAGAGGAGTCATGCGATGTACGACACGAAGGTGAAAGATGTGATGACGAGCCTCGTCGTTTCCTTGCGCCCTGACGAATCGATCCACGATGCAGCTTCCCGATTGGCTCGCAATCGCATCAGCGGAGGTCCCGTTCTGAAGGACGGCAAGGTGGTCGGTGTCGTTTCCGAGGCCGATCTGATCCGGGCGGTGATGCCCCCCGTACCGGTCGACAGCGGATCTTCAGCTTTAGATGCACTTGGGTTGCTGTTCAGGGCGAAGCCGATCACGCCGGGCCACGGGAAAACCGTGGGTGACGTGATGAATCCCGCAGTGGTGACCATCGGCTCCGAAGAATCGATCTGGGCCGCGGCTACGGTTATGGATCACCGGGGGATCAAGCGGCTGCCGGTCGTCGACCACGAGGGTTATCTGCTGG
>JBKHYB010000106.1:0-5894 GCA_046565725.1 Actinomycetota bacterium | reverse complement strand
CACGGCCCAACGCCGGGCTTCGCAGAGAAACTCCTAGGGTTGTTCGCACGGCGAGGGGTGGATCTCGTGTTGAACGGTCACGACCACGTGTACTCGAGGAGCAAGCCCGTCGGAGGGGTCCGGTACCTCGTGACGGGGGGAGGAGGGGCCCTCCTCAACGGATGCCGGGCCGCGATCGGGATCGTCAGATGCGAGTCCCGCTACCACTTCCTGTATCTCGTGATCGGCGAAGACTCCGTGAGGGTGAAGGCCGTACCTGCGTCGGGCCGGCCCTTCGACCGCCTCGAGATCCCCTTCAACCCCTAGCCTCCGGGTTTCTGTCGTAGGGGGCAGCTACGGTCTATCTATGGAACTCATCACGTTGTTTTCGATCGTCCTGGCTGCGTCCGCGATCGGCGCCCTGCTGTTCTCGCGCCGGGGAACGGCGGATGTCGAACCGCTCAAGCGGGAGCTCGAGCATCTCGCCCGGACGGTCTCTAAGGACACGGCGCTGCTGTCGAGTCGCCTGGAAGGCATCGACAGCCGGTTGACCTCCACGCAGGTAGCGAATCAGGACCTCGCCCAGAACATCTTCCACACCCTCGGGAACCTGAAGCGGTCGACGGACGCCGTGGCCGAGCAGGCGCGCGGGTTCACGGCACTTCAAGATCTACTACGCGCACCCAAGGCTCGGGGGGGACTCGGTGAGGCGATGCTCGAAGAGCTGCTGCGTCAGATCCTCCCGCCGTCCTCCTACGCGATGCAGCACCGGTTCTCTTCCGGGGTGGTCGTCGATGCGGTGGTCAAGGCGGGCGATCGCATCATCTGCATCGATTCCAAGTTCCCTCTCGCCAACTATCAACGTCTGTGCGAGGCGAGCGAGGACAGGGAACGCAAAGCCGCCGAGCGAGCCTTCGCGGCCGACGTTGCCAGGCACATCAGAGACATCGCAGACCGCTACATCGTTCCCGACGAAGGGACGATGGAGTTCGCCGTGATGTACGTGCCGGCCGAAGGTGTCTACGGCGAAGTCCTGAGGCTCTCTTCGCAGAACGGGCCGATAACGGATCTCGCGGTCGGTTCGCGCGTCGTCCCGATGTCACCGCTGACGATGTACGGGTACCTGCAGACGATCCTGTTCGGGCTTAAGTGTCTGCAGATCGAAAAGAATGCGGAAGAGATCCTTGGGTTCTGTGGCCGCCTCCACCAGGAGATGGAGACGTTCGCGAGCGACTACGAGGTGCTCGGCCGCCATCTCCTGAACGCTCGAGCGCGCTACGAAGATGGCGTGCGCCATCTGGACCGGGTGCGCGACAGGCTGGGCCAGGTCACTTCATCGGGGGATGCTCCGGTGCCCGATGCCGGCTCATCCGAGGCGCTCCCGGGAGCCGAACGGCCCGAACGCCTGAGCGCCGTTAACGACTGACCCAGGCGTTCGGTGATCCGGCCTTAGATCTCGCGCTCTCGCACGACCTCGCGCCTGACCGGGCGCTCGCGTTCGATGATGACCTCGCGGCCCCCGGGCCGCACCATCGTGGATCCGAGCACGATCGCCAGCACACCGAGTACGGCGAGGATGATCCCGACCGTGGTGTTGACGAACACGGCCAGGAGAACGCCTATGGCGATCAGCACTATCCCTGCGGAGATGCCCATACGACTCCCTCCTTCTTCAGCTTGGAGGTAAGCCTTTCCATCAGACCCGGCCCCGAAACAGCCGCTCCGACTACCTCACGTTGGTGAGGTAGTCGTCGGCGCCACAGTCCAAAGCCTCTGCCTCGTCGAACTCTCCGTCCTTGGCCGTCAGTATCAGTATCGGCGTCCAGACCCCTTCTTCCCGGAGGGTCGCGCAGATGCGATAGCCGTTCATCCCGGGGAGCATGAGATCCAGGACGATCGCGTCGTAAGGGTTCTCGCGCGCCATCCACAGTCCGTCGACGCCGTCCGTAGCCGGATCGACGGCGAACCCCTCCGCTCGGAGCCCTCGGATGAGGGCCCTCAGCAGGCCTTCTTCATCTTCAACAACCAGCAGGCGCACGGCGCGGCTCCTTCCCTGGGCTCATCCTGAAACCGCTTCGCTGAACGTCGGCTGAAGAACCTTGTATCGATTCTGTGCCTACCCGCCCCCCAGCGCCACCTTGACCTCATCTGGCTCCTGGGGGGATGCTGATGGTGCGGCGAGGGGGACATCGGATGATCTCTCTTGCATGGACGGATCGGACACGTTCACCGCCTCCCGATCGAAGGGGGCTGCAGCGGCAAAGTTCGGATGCTGCTTGAAGGGGGGTTCATATGTTCGCACCCACAGGCGTGGTGGCGACGATCCCGGCACAGGACATGGAGAGGGCCAAGTCGTTCTATGCAGACCGGCTCGGTCTCAAGCCGGTGGAAGAGTCGGAAGACGGAGCACGCTACGAGATCGGTAAGGACGGTTTCTTCTTGTTCCCGTCATCCGGTAAGCCGTCTGGTGATCACACCCAACTGTCGTTCGACGTTCCAGATGTGGTCGCCGCCGTCCGCACCCTCCGAGAGAACGGAGTCGTCTTCGAGGAGTACGACCTCCCCGGCTTCAAGTCGGTAGACGGCGTCGTGGAACTCGGGGGTGAGAAGGGGGCGTGGTTCAAGGACTCCGAGGGCAACCTGATCGCTATCGCCGAATCCATGAAGTGATCTACCCCCGTTCGGAGGGAGAGTTATGGGACAGGCACGAGACGTTATGCAGGCACTCACAGGTGCCTACATCGCCAAGGACTACCAAACGGCTAGGGATCTCTATGCACCAGACGTGATCGTGGTGACCCCCGATCAAGGGGAACTCAAGGGCCGAGATGAAGCCGTGGCGTACATGAAAGGTTTCTTCGAATCATTCCCCGACGCGACGTACGACGCTGAGCACACACACGAGACAGGCAACACCGCGATAGATGAGGGCTACTTCATCGGGACGCACACGAAGCCGCTGGTGCTGCCTACCGGTGAATCGATACCGCCCACGAATCAGCGGGTCCGTCTCCGCTCCTGCGATTTCTTGGTGGTCGAGGATGGGAAGGCCATCGAGCACAGGATGTACTTCGACCAGATGGAGCTCATCGAACAACTGGGGATCTCCCCCGGTTAGCAGAGGATTGTGGGGCGGGCCGGGTCCCGGCCAGATCCGTCCCAGACGGCCGGTAGAACCGACGGCTCGCCCCACATCTGCCACTGTTGCGCGATGCTTACCCCCAACCGAGACAGTGGGGGGTGGAGCATGGCCACAGATCTAACGATCGTTCTGCCAGACCGGCCCGGCGCGCTGATGGCGGCCTGGACGCAGCTTCGGGATGCGGGGATCAATATCGAGGGTGCCTGCGGTTTCCCTCAAGCAGGCCAGACCTGGGTGATCCTGCACATCATGGTGACCGACGGTGACGTCGCCCGGAAGGTGGTCGAAGAGGCCGGTTTCCAGGTGGTTGCCGAGCGTGAGGTGGACGTCCACCAGGTGGACAACCGCCCGGGTGCTCTGGCCGAGGTCTTCAGCAGTTACGCCGAAGAAGGCAAGAACGTCGACCTCATGTATATGGCCGCCGAGCACCGGGTGGTGATCGGGACTGACGATCGGCACGAGAAGCGTCCCGGCTACACGACGCTTGGTGAGAAACGCCACTGAGTCGGCCGTGCGATCCGGCAGGGCTGCTCCGCTAGGGCGCCGTAGCCCTTACCATCGCGCTCTATGGCCGATCAGCAAGAACCCGAAGTCATCATCGTCCCGCCTCAGCGCGAGGGCGAATTGTCGAGGACAGACGAGCAAGATGAGGATGCTGGGGAGGTTCGTCAACCCGCGAAGGTGATGCGGATCGCCTCCATGATCCGGACCTTGCTTGAAGAAGTGCGCGCGGCCCCCCTAGACGAAGCATCAAGGTCGCGCTTACGTGAGGTCTACCAGACGTCTGTGGTCGAACTCTCGGAGGTCCTTTCCGACGATCTGAGAGAGGAACTCGAGCGTCTCAGCTTCCCGTTCGAAGGGACGCCGAGCGATGCGGAGTTGCGGGTGGCTCACGCCCAGTTGGTCGGGTGGCTCGAAGGTCTGTTCCACGGCATCCAAGCGATGATCTTCGCCCAGCAGATGGAGACGAGGAATAGAGCGATGGAAGAGGCCCAGCGCCGAGGCCTCCCGGCCCCCCCGGACCAACCCCCCGGCCACGGCCAATACCTCTAGTTTCCTAACAAGATTTGACCCCCCTATAGGGGATGTCTGTGGCGCGGAAAATCCGTCAGGTCTTAACGATCCGGTAGATGGCATTGAAGGTCACGTAGTAGAGCCACCCCCCGGGACCCTCAGCGACGTCGACGATCGGAGCCCCGGCATTGTGGATCACCCGGTCGTCACGCACCCGCGTACCCCTGTCGTTCATCACGAAGCGGTGAAGGTCGCCGTTGCCGAAGTCCCCCATATAGAGGTCCCCGGAGAGCGCCTTCATCCTGCCCGAATACCAGCCCGGATCCGTGGGGACGATGATCGATCCCCAACGCACGAGGGGCCCCTTCGGATCCTCGCCGACGCCGCGCGTCCCGCAGTCGTAACCCGGCCCCCATCCGTAGTTCCGCCCCCGCTTGATGAGGTTCAACTCGTCGTCGCAAGAGGGCCCGTTCTCCGACGAGTAGATGCGACCGCTCCCCGGTTTGCTGGTCAGGCCGAACGGGTTGCGATGACCGTAGCTCCACACCGCGTTGCCGAACGGGTTGTCTGAGGGGATCGAACCGTCTGGGTTAACGCGCAGGATCTTTCCCTCACGGGCTCCTGTGTTCTGAGCGCGCGCTGGATCGTGCGCGTCCCCGACTGCGACGAAGAGTTTGCCGTTCACGAACTCGATCTGGCCACCGTTGTGGTAGCCGCTGCTGTCGGCATCCAGGCCCTTAACGATCACCTTTCGGTCGCGACACCGGTCGTTGCGAACCTTGAAGCGGGCGACCCTGTTATCGAGCGGGTCGCGGTTCGTGTAATAGACGTAGAGATAGTGATTGCTCTTGAAGCGAGGATGTAGGGCAAGTCCGAGTAGCCCCCGCTCGCCGCTCTGATTGACGTCGAGCCGAGCGCAGGGACGGTCAAGCACGGTCCCACCCTTGATGACTCGGATCGCGCCGCCCTTCTGCGTCACGAACACCTTGTTCGTGCCCGGCACCCACGCCATGTGGATCGCGCTGTTGAGGCCGGTGGCCCAGACCCGGGCTTCGGTGCCCTGGGGCAAGCCGAGCGCCGATGTCGAGGGCATCCCCGCCGCCAGCAGGACCCCGACCAGAACAGAACCAATCGCCCGCATATCTCGGCTCCTTTGAGTCTTGAGTGCCGCCAAGGATAAGCCCCCCCTGTAGAATCCCGAGCGGAGGTGTGCCCGAGTGGCCGAAGGGAGCGCACTGCTAATGCGTTAAGGGGGTAATACCTCCTTCCGGGGTTCAAATCCCCGCGCCTCCGCCATACAGCATCGCCGGGCCGGCCTTCGGGCCGAGCACGGTAGTCTTGGGACTCCATGCGCCCGTAGCTCAGTGGATTAGAGCGTCTGACTACGGATCAGAAGGTCGGGGGTTCGAATCCCTCCGGGCGTGCGAACACTCTCTTTGCTTTCCGGCCCCCGCCGCGAGCATCATGGACAGCATGCGGACAGATCTACCCACGGGCGAGGTCACCCTGGTGTTCACCGACATAGAGGGTTCGACCCGTCTATTGCACGAGCTCGGCCCCGATGCCTATGCGGCCGAGTTGGCCGAGCACCGGCGGATCGTGCGGGAAGCTTTCGGCCCCCGGGGCGGCATCGAGGTGGACACCCAGGGCGACGCATTCTTCATCGCTTTCCCGTCGGCACCCCAGGCCGTGGCCGCGGCGAGGGAGGCGACGGATGCCTTGGCCCGCGGCCGTGTTCGCATCCGGATCGGGATCCACA
>JBKHYB010000105.1:0-5903 GCA_046565725.1 Actinomycetota bacterium | reverse complement strand
CGTCTCCTTCCCGAGCGAGCGCAGCCCCAGGGACGCGGCGAGCAACGATCCCAACGCGTCCCCGTCGGGATTGACGTGACACGCCACGACGACTCTCGACGCGCGCTTCAGAGCCTCGACCGCGGGGGCCCAGTCCTCGGGCCTCATCCGTCCCGCTCCTCTTCGTGGATCTTGTGGAGCAATTCCTCTATCCGGGTCGCTCTCTCCGTCAGGTCGTCGTGGAGGAACTGCAGTTCCGGGGAGTGTTTGGTGTGCATCTGTTTCCCCAGTGCGCTGCGCAGGTGCGGAGACGCGCTCTTCAGCCCCGCGAGTGTTCGCTTCTCGTCATCTTCATCACCGATGACGGAGATGTAGACCTTGGCGTAAGCAAGATCGGAGGTCATCCGGACATCCGTCACTGTGACGGTTCCCACCCGCGGGTCTTTGAGCCGACGGATCTCATCGCTCAGCACCTCGCGTGCCAGCTTCTGCAACCTCTCAAGGCGTTGACTCATAGGTCCTCCAAGGACACGAACCGGATATGACGGTCGACCACTTCGGCTCCGTCGATAGCGGCCCGTCCGATGGTCTTCTCTAGCTCCTGCATCACCTTGCGGACCTGGCTCTCGGTGCCCGCAACGCAAGAGACCCCGATCGCCGTCCTTTGCCAGAGATCCTGATGATCGACCTCTGCAACTGCGGCAGCCGGATACTTGGTCTTAACCTGCTGGACAACCGAGCGCACCACTTGTCGCTTGTCCTTGAGCGACCGGGCCGCCGGGACGAAGAGTTCGAAACGAGCGATCCCGACGAACATCGCGGCCGAGGACTACCGTTGGACCTCTTGCATCTCGAAGACCTGGATCAGGTCCCCCTCCTTGATGTCCTGGAAGCCGTCGAGTCCGATACCGCACTCGTAGCCCGCCTGAACCTCGCGGACGTCGTCTTTGAAACGACGCAGGGAGCCGATCGTGGTTTCGTAGATGACCGTTCCGTCGCGGACGAGCCGAGCCGTAGCGTTCCGACGGATCGTCCCATCCAGCACCATGCAACCGGCGATCTGACCCATCTTGGGAACCCTGAAGGTCGCACGGACCTCGGCCTGACCGAGGGGGATCTCTTTGAATTCCGGACCCAGGAGACCCTTGGCCGCATTCTCGATGTCTTGAACGGCCTGGTAGATCACCCGGTAGGTTCGCAGATCCACGCCTTCTTCTTCGGCCATGGGCCGAGCCTGGGCGTTGGCCACCACGTTGAACCCGATGATGATCGCGTTGCTCGCCTGGGCCAGCGTGACGTCGTTCTCGGTGATCGCGCCTGCGCCCTTACGGATGATGTTGATCCGCACGAGCTCTTGGTCCATCTTGGTGAGCTGGTCGGCGAGAGCCTCGACCGAGCCCTGTGTATCGGCCTTGATCAGGACGTTGAGCTCCGGCGTCTCGTCGCCGGTCTGCTGCAGCAACGACTGCAAGGTGATGCTGCGTGAAGTGACGAGTTCTGCCTCACGTCGTCTCTGCTCGCGTTCACCTGCCAGCGAACGGGCTTCCTTCTCGTCGCGCAGGGAGCGGAACTCGTCGCCGGCCTGAGGCACGGACTGCCACCCCAGCACCAAGACGGGATCGCCGGGCTCGGCAGAGTCCACCTGTTCGCCGGTGTCGTTGAGCATGGCGCGGACGCGTCCCCACGCGGTACCGGCCACGATGGCGTCCCCGGAAGTGAGCGTGCCCCGCTTGACCAGCACGGTAGCCACGGGACCACGACCTTTGTCGAGGTGCGCCTCGATCACGACCCCTCGAGCAGGTGCCTTCGGGTTGGCCTTCAGGTTCAACTGGACGTCGGCCGTAAGAAGGATCATCTCGAGCAAGCCGTCGAGATTGGTGCGCTGCTTCGCGGAAACATCGACGAAGACGGTCTCGCCGCCCCACTCCTCGGGCATCAGCCCGTGATCGGACAACTGCTGACGGACCCGGACGGGGTCTGCCTCGGGCTTGTCGATCTTGTTGACCGCGACGACGATCGGCACACTCGCCGCTTTGGCGTGGTCGATGGCCTCGACTGTTTGAGGCATGACGCCGTCGTCCGCCGCTACCACCAGGATCGCGATGTCGGTGACCTGAGCACCGCGCGCCCGCATGGCCGTGAAGGCCTCGTGACCCGGGGTGTCGATGAAGGTGATGTCTCGGTCGTTCGTGTGGACCTGATAGGCACCGATGTGCTGGGTGATGCCACCCGCCTCGCCGCCCGCAACGTTGGTCTTGCGGATGGCGTCCAGGATCGCCGTCTTTCCGTGGTCGACGTGCCCCATGACGGTTACGACCGGGGGTCTGTCGACGAGGTCCTCCGGCTTGTCCTCGGCTGCCTCTGCGGCCGCCTGAGCCTCGGCTTCTTCCTGGGCCGGATCGACGATCTGGACCGGTGCACCGAGTTCGTCGGCGACCAGGAGAACGGCTTCGTCGCTCATCGACTGGGTAACGGTCACCATCTCGCCCATGCCGATCAGGGTCTTCACGATCTCGGCCGGCGCGCGGTCCAGCTTCTCCGCGAAGTCCTTGACCGTGATGCCCCGGTGAACCCGGATGGCGCTGCCGGTCGCTGCGGGGTCGGCCGCTGCCACGGGCTCCGGAACCGCTGCGGGTTTCGGCGCGGGGGTGGCGGCAGGTTGGGGCGGTTCCGATGGCTGTTCCGCTTCGGGGGCCTTCTTGGGAGCCTCTTCCTTGGCCGCCGGGGCCTTGGGTGCGGGGGCCTTGGCCGCGGGGGCGCTGCTTGCCGGGGCCTTGGCCGCGGGGGCGCTCTTCGGGGCCTCCTTCGATGGGGCCGGCTTCGAGGCCGACGGCTTGGGCGCTGCCGGCTTCGCGGGCTCTTTCTTGGGGGCAGACTCCTTCTTGGCGGGAGCCTTTCCGGACGAGGCCGCGTCCTTGCCCGAGAGCTCGGAGCGGACGCGGGTCGCCAGCTCCTCATCTATCGAGGAGGAGTGTGACTTGGCGGGCTGCCCGATCTTCTCGAGATGGGCCAGCACCTCCTTGGAGGTGAGCCCCAACTCCTTCGCTATCTCATGAACCCTTACGTTGGCCATCTGCCCCTTCCGTATCAGGCCCGGGCCGGATCCACGGATCCCGAACCATCGATCCTCCCCATCAATCTCTCTTTGAGATCGTGCGGGAGAGCTCCTTTGTATCTGAGTGCCCTCTGTAGGCCGCTCTTGACCGCTCTATCGATGCACGAAGCATCCGGACAGAGGTAAACGCCGCGACCGGGGGTCCGATGCCGCGACCCCGGATCGTCGATGACCACCTTTCCATCACCGCTTCGGGTGACCCGGATCAGCTCACGCTGAGCCTTCGTGGTTCGACAGCCGACGCAGGTCCTAACGGGACCATCGGTACGAACGATCCTAGCCTAGGCCTCCTTCCCTTCCGTCTGATCCGCCGCCGGAGAGACGTCCGCTTCGGGCGCTCCCTCCTGCACCACTACATCTTCTTCGGCCTCGGGCTCCTCGGGGGGAGCCGATGCCGCTTTGATCTGTGATTCCGACTTGATATCGACCCTCAGGCCGGTCAGTCGGGCCGCGAGCCGGGCGTTCTGGCCCTCTTTCCCGATGGCCAGCGAAAGTTGGTAGTCGGGGACGATCACGAGGGCGGTGTCCCCGTCGTCCTGGATCCGCACCTGGCTCACCTTCGCTGGGGACAGGGCGTTAGCAACGAACTCGCCCTGGTCCTCGGTCCACTTGATGATGTCTATCTTCTCGCCTCGAAGTTCGTTCATCACCATCCGGACCCGGGACCCCTTCGAACCGACACATGCGCCGACCGGATCCACGTTCGAGTCCTTGGAGTAGACGGCGATCTTGCTGCGATGGCCCGGTTCGCGGGAAACGCCTTTGATCTCGACAACCCCATCGAGGATCTCTGGAACCTCGAGCTCGAAGAGTCTCTTGATGAGACCCGGATGGGTCCGCGACACGACGATCTGGGGGCCGCGCGCCGACTTGCGGACATCGATGATGTAGGCCTTCAGCCGGGCTCCGTGGTCGTAGCGCTCGTGAGGGATCTGCTCGTTCGGGGGCAGCAACGCCTCGGTCTTGCCGAGGTTGAGGATCGTGTAACGGTGGTCCTGCTGCTCTACGATCCCCGTCACGATGTCGCCGACGCGCTCTTCGTACTCGCCGAACGTCATGTCCCGTTCGGCCTCGCGCAGACGCTGGAGGATGACCTGCTTCGCCGTCTGAGCTGCGATACGTCCGAAGTCGGCCGGCGTGTCTTCCCACTCGTTGAGGACCGTGGCCTCTTCGGTGTCGGGGTCGACCTCGACCTCTTGCGCGTAGACCGTCACCTCACCGGTGTCCGGATCGATAACGGCCCGGGCCCCCATCGTCTCGTCGGCGTTCGTAACCTTCAGGTAGGCCGAAGCCAAGGCCTTCTCGATGGCCTCGATCAATGTGTCGAAAGAGATCCCGCGCTCCCGCTCTAGCTCGCGCAGCGAATCCATGGGGATCTGCATCTATGCCCTCACTTCCATTCGAAAACCGTCCTCGCCGACTTGATCGCGTCGTACGGCAAGGTGACTTCGCCCTCATCGAGAGCCAATCGCACCTCGCCGGGCGTCGCCTCGGCGATGGTTCCATCCACCCTGTGGCTGTTGCCGACCAGGACCTCCCTGGTCTTGACAGTCACTCTGTCCCCCACCGACAGCCGGAAGTGCTCCGGCGTTCGAAGAGTTCTCTCGATCCCCGGCGACGACACCTCTAGGGTGTAGCGGCCCTGGATCGGGTCCTTCAGATCGAGGGCTCGGGACAGCTCCTCGGCCACCTCGGCGACGGTATCCAGGTCGATACCGTCATCGGCGTCGACGAGGACCCGCACGATCTGGCGGCCCGGCTGCCCCCCAACCTCGATGTCCCACAAGCGGAGCGAGCGTTGGCGAGCGACCGAGTCGGCGAGGTCCCTGACCTCATCAACGACGCTCACGTCCTCTCCTCTCCTTCGACCGCCCGAAACGCTAAGAAAGCCCCTCCGAGAAGGGGCTTCGCTGCAGCTTTCCTATACGGCCTCATGGATCTCGTTCCCAATTGCCTAGGCATCACCTAGCCCATCCAGGGTAACACCCCCCCATTCCAAATGGGATTTCACACGCCATGCTGGGTGTTCCCGGGCCGAAAAAGAAGGGACCCACCGTTGCGGTGGATCCCAGGTCTATCTCGGCTAGCCGGCGTTCGGCCGCTTGCCGTGATTGGCCTTCCTCTTCTTGCGAGAGCGGCGCTTGCGTCCCTTCTTCGCCATCAGACGGCCTCCATCGGTAGGTGGGCTGAGTGGGACAGGTTACCGCCTGGGCCCCTGGGGTCGGGATACCTCCCGTCCGTCTGGGATCCCTCTAGGCATCGGGCATGGAGATGTTTAGGAGGGCCTGACGGCGGCCGGCTCCTTTGAGGACCGTGACCTCCCCCTCGGCATCGCCCCCCGCTGCCCTGATCTCCTCGGCCAGGTGCTTGGCCGCTTCCAGCAGCTCCTCGACGAGGCGGTCGTGCGGGACCCATCCGATCTGCTTCCCCTTAGCGAACAGCAATCCCCGGCCCGGCCCGGCGGCGATCCCGATGTCCGCGTCCCGGGCCTCGCCCGGGCCGTTGACCTCGCACCCCATCACGGCGATCTGCATGGGAGGAAGGTCCATCTTCTCGATGGCCTCTTCGACCTGTCGCGCCAGTTCGAACACGTCCAGCTCGGCCCGCCCGCAGGAGGGGCAGGCGACGAGATCGAAGCCGGACTCCCTGATGCCGAGACTCTGCAGGATCTGCTTACCGAGCTTCACCTCTTCGACCGGATCGGCGGTGAGCGAGCAGCGGATCGTGTCTCCGATCCCTTCAGCGAGCAAGGTCCCGATGCCTATCGCGGTCTTGACGATCCCCTGCTTGGGTGTGCCCGCCTCGGTCA
>JBKHYB010000104.1:0-5949 GCA_046565725.1 Actinomycetota bacterium | reverse complement strand
TCGACGCCGACGACATGTCGATCACCGCTAGCGGCACGGTGGCCTCGCTCGCGCCGGTGCGCGCGCGAGTCGAAGCGAAAGCCGGCACCCTGAACATCGACCGGCTGCTCGCCGGACAGCGCCCCGACATCAAGGTTCTCGGGTTCCTTCCCACCGAAGAGCTACGGGCTCTGTATGCCGGGGCGAAGCTCTTCTGCTTTCCCAGCCTCGAAGAAGGCTTCGGGCTGCCCGTCTTGGAAGCCATGGCACAGGGAACTCCCGTCGTAACCTCTCTGGGAACCTCGACCGAAGAGCTCGGCCGCGATGCCGCCGTCCTCGTTAACCCGAACAGTGCAGAGTCGATCATGGAAGGTATGCGAAGGATCATCGAGAGCCCCTCGCTGGCCGGCGAGCTGAGCGAAGCCGGCGTCAAAAGGGCCGCCGAGTACCCGTGGTCGCGCACCGCCGAGGGCATCGTCGAGACCTACCGGGAGGCAGTGCGTTGAGCCATATCGCCATCAACCTGCTGTGGATGGTCCCGGGAGTGGTGGGAGGTTCCGAGACCTACACCACCCGGCTGCTGCGGGGCCTCGCCGAGCGGAACTCCGGCATGGACTACACACTGTTCGCCCTCCCGCAGTTCGCCGAAGCACATCCCGAACTGGCCAGCATCTACAACGTCGAGTACGCGCCGCTTACCGGGCAGATGAAGTCCTTCAGGGTGGCGGGAGAGAACTCATGGCTCGCGTTCCAAGCCCGCAAGAAGAAGCTTGACCTCATCCATCACGGCGGTGGGACGATGCCGCTGATCCGTGCGACACGCTCGGTCCTCACGATCCACGACCTCCAGTTCCTCTACTACCCGGAGTACTTCACGAAGACGAAGCTCGCGTTCCTCCGCACGATGGTGCCGCGCAGCGCAGAGAACGCTCGTCTCGTGCTCGTACCCAGTGAGTTCTCCCGTCGCACTGTGATCGAGCGACTGAACATCGACCCGTCGCTCGTCATAGTCGTTCCTCATGGGATCGCCCCTCGCGAGGTGGGCGGACTCCCGACCGACATCCGCGAGCGGTACGACATCCCCGGCCCGTTCTTCCTTTATCCCGCAGCCACCTACCCGCACAAGAACCACCTCACCTTGTTGCGGGCGTTCGTGCGCGTCCTCGGAGCCCATCCGGAAGCGACACTGGTCCTGACCGGAGCCAAGGCGTGGCAGGAATGGATCATCGCCAAGGAGATGGCCCAGCGGATCACCAGCGAGATCCGCAAGCTGGGTATCCAAGCGCAGGTCCGACAACTCGGCTATGTGCCGTCCGAGGACCTCGAAGCTCTCTACCGGGAAGCGACCGCCCTCACCTTCCCGTCGCGGTTCGAGGGGTTCGGCGCTCCGGCCCTAGAGGCCATGGCCCGAGGCTGTCCGGTGATCGCAGCCAACGCAACCGCTCTGCCCGAGGTCGTCTCCGACTGCGGCATGCTCGTCTCGCCCGACAACGCCGACGAGTGGGCCGACGCCATGACCCTCATGATCGAGGACGAATCGCTGCGGGCAGGGTTCGCCAAAGCGGGCCCGGAGCGAGCTCGCACCTTCAACTGGGACCTGTCTGCGGGCATCCTCGAAGACGCCTACCGCCACGCCCTCGGGACCACGTTGTGAGCCTGTCGTGAAGATCGTCGTCCTCACCCCTCACTTCGCGCCCGACACGGCCCCCACGGGGGCCGTGATCACCCGCATCGTCGAGGAGCTCGCCGCCCGCGGGCACACGATCGAAGTCGTCACCTCGCTGCCCTGGTATCGGGAGCACCGACTCGAAGAGGGCTACGAGGGCAAGATCGTCCGGCGCGAAGACACCGCGTGGGGGCAGATCGTTCGCGTCCATCCCTTCCCCACCGAGGACAAGCGCAACATCCCGCGGCGGGCGCTGTCGTTCGCCGGGTTCAGCGCGGTGGCGGGGATGGTGGGCCGCAAGGGCGACGACGTCGACATCGTCCTGGCGGTGTCGCCACCTCTCACCCTTGGGGTGGATGGCTGGCTCATAGCCCGGGCCCGCAAGGGTCGCTTCGTGTTCAACATCCAGGATGTTTATCCCGATGTGGCCGTCAAGCTCGGGGTGCTCAACAACAAGGCCCTGATCGCCGCGGCCCACCGGCTGGAAACCTTCTGTTACCAGCGCGCCGATGCCGTCACCGTTCTGTCCGACGATCTCCGCGACAACCTCTCTCGCAAGACGTCTCATCCCGAGCGCATCCACGTCATCCCCAACTTCGTCGACACGGCATGGATACGTCCGATGGAACGGGAGAATGGATACCGGTCCGAATTCGGACTCACCGGCAAGACCGTAGTGATGTACGCCGGCAACGTCGGCATGAGCCAGTCGCTCGATCTCGTGATCCACGCCGCCGGAGCGCTCTCGCACCTCGAGGACCTCGTTTTCGTTATCAACGGCCAAGGCGCGGCCCGCGACCAACTGGAGCGTGATGCTCGCGGGCTGGACAACGTCGTCTTCGTGGACACCCAACCGTTCGAGCGCTTGCCGGAGCTCCTCGCCGCCGGCGACATCCACCTCGTTCCGCTCAAGAAGGGGCTCGCGTCTTCGTCAGTTCCGTCGAAGACCTATTCGATCCTCGCTGCAGGCCGCCCGTTGATCGCCTCGGTCGACCCCGGAACCGAGATCGCCAGGCTCGTCGAACGATCCGGCTCCGGCCTTGCCGTTCCACCAGAGGACCCCGAGATCTTCACCAAGGCCGTGCAGAAGCTGGTGGAAGCCCCCGACGACGCCGCAGCCATGGGAGCTGCCGGTCGAGCCTGGGTCGAGAACTGGGCCTCGCCCCAAGCCGTCGCCGAGGCCTACGAGGAACTCTTCCAGCAGCTCCTAGCGGCGCGCTAGCCTCAGCGCGGCGTGTTGCTATCGGCTCCGTGGCTGCGGGGTGGGTTTTCGCTATGCGGTTGTCAAGGTGCTGTGATCCCGGTCGGTGCTGGTGACGGGGTCATTCGCGACGGCTCGTGGTCTTGGGTTTGCGGGCCCGGGGATCTCGGGGTGGGCCGAGCTTTCCGGCCTTGCGGTCGCGTTCGGTCTTGGCCTTGTGGCAGGGGTTGCAGCGGGGGCACAGGTTGGGCTTGGAGGTGGGTCCGCGGGCGGCTCTCGGTTCGAGGTGGTCGAACTCGGGCCGGAAGCGGTTGCCGCAGTCGATGCAGCGCACGCCATCGAAGTCCGGTGGGTCACCCAGCTCTAAGGCGATGAGGATCTCTTTGGGGATGTGGCGGGTGAAGCGCTTGAACTGGCGCAGGTCCTTGCCGTCGAACACCACCGCGTTGATGAACGCGTCGCGGGCTAGCTCCTTGGCGGTGCGCGGTGCTATCGGTCCGACGCCGGGGATCTTGCAGACCTCGCCGTCTCTGACGTCGTTCCAGCCGCGCTCGGCGACTGTGTGGCTGACCAGCACTACGAGTTCGGGGCGCCGAGCCGGTCCCTTGACGTGGGGGCCCTCGAGCATCTTGGCATAGGCGTCTGCGAGATAGCGGGCGAAGGGTTCGCGTTGGTCTTTGGGGACCGCGCGATACAGGCGCTGGGCGTGGGCCTCGGCTCTCGCCTCCAGAGGTGTACCGACATGGGGTTGGAGTCTGAGATGCAGGTTGAACATCCCGAGCTCGTCGGTGTAGCTGCGGGCCTCACGAGCGCGGTGCTGGCGGTCGAACAGGTCGTCTTTGGCTTCGGCTTCGAGCTTGGTCTTGCGGGCCTGTTCTCTCAGCACGGAGAACGATCTGTCCTTGGCTATCTGTATCAACCCAGCGGCGCTGCCGGGAGCAGAGGCTTCCGCCTTGGCGATCTCGGTGGCTTGGTCGAGCGAGATCTCGCCACATCTCAGGGCATCGCTCAGATCGTCTGAGTCACCCAGAACCTTGCCGGTGGCGACGGTCTCTCTGGCCCGGGCCACCGAGGTCCCGGCGCTCTTGGCCAGCTGCTCGGTGTCGTCGACCCGAGCCGCCAGCCGGGCCAGCCCGAATGCGGCCCGCCGCTGGACCGAGGCGTACAGGTCGATCAGGACGCGGGCATCGGCGACGCTGAGGCGCTCCGGTTCGAGACTGTCGTTGGCCTCGCCCAGAGCCCGGATGGCGATATCGAGGTGGTGCCGTTCCATCCCCTAACTATAGGGTACATCTGTTCGATATTCAAGAGGTAAATGGGTGTAAATCCATGTAAATGTAGTTCACAACACCAACACCAGGCACAAAAGGCTCAGAAGCGACCGGTCAGTGCCTTCTTGAACGTGTAGCTGACCCGGTCGTAGCTCATCCGGTCCTCGTAGAAGCGATGAGCATCGGTGCGCTGGACGCCGGACGACAGCGCCACGACGTCGCACCCCCTCTCCCGGCCGAGGTCTTCGACATACCCGAGCAACCTTTCGCCGTAGCCCCTGCTGCGTGAGGCAGCACGGGTGATCAGGTCGAAGACCCAGATGTACCGGCCGTAGTAGAGGTTGGTGCGAAACGCGATGCCGGCGAGCGCCTCGATGGAACCGTCCACCTCCAGGCCGTAAAGCTCGTAACCCTCAGGCACCATCGATCTCACGAGTTCCATGAATGCATCCTCGTCAAGGTGCGTGCGCAGCTCCTGCATCACCGAGAAAGCGCGGCGGAACTCCTCATCGGTTTCGTATCTACGGATCTCCATCCAGCGATGTTCTCACCGATCGAACGGATCCGTCGGTGGAACCGTCGGGAGGGGTGATGCGGTCGTGACGTTGCCGCTGCGAACGTTCCTCAGGTGCTCTCCGGTCAGGGCCAGCCACCGCGACTCATGCAACCAGTCATCGCCGAGCATGCTCGGCCGGGTGAGGACTTGGATCACCACGTTGTCACTGCGGGCGGTGCATTCTCGGTCGGGACGGTACACGTAACAGATCATGTCGAGATCGTTCGGATCGGTTGTGAAGATGACCGGTACCTCTTCTTCCGCTGCAACATGGCCGGCGATGACCTCATCGAGGCCGGCCCTCGTATCGAAGAATGATGCGAACGCCTGCCAGCGATCCTCGTATACGTGATAGCTCACGATCAGAGCACCGCCGGTCGACACCTTCGTGTGGCGGATCTCCCCCATGGAGACCCGCGCCACGGCCTCTCCTGCGTCTCTCTGCAAGGAGCGGTAGTTCAGACGAACGTCGTGATCTTGTGAGACCGACCAGTCTGCTTCGAAGAGATCGGTAGCCAGCGCGAGGGCCGCAGCACGTTCGTCCAGAGGCTCGTCTCGCGCACAGCCGATCGCAGACACGAGGAGCACTACCACCAACGAGATCAGTCGCCTAGTCACGCGTTCGAATCTATCCGTCGTGGGTGCAACTTTGCGCGGGCGACATGCGTGTGGAAGGGTGGAAGCGCGCCTCCAGGGGGTTCGGTTGGACGAAGAGATAACGGATTTCTGCACTGCCGAGTATCCGCGACTCGTGGGAATGCTCGGTCTCTACTGCGGCGACAGGGCCGTGGCGGAAGAGCTCGCGCAGGAAGCTCTGGCTAGAGCATGGCGCCACTGGAAGAAGGTGCGCGGCCTGGATCACCCGGCAGCGTGGCTTCACCGGGTGGCTCTGAACCTGGCGAACTCGCACTTCCGCAGGCTGGGGGCCGAACGCAGGGCCCGAGAGCGCAGCGGTCATGTTGAAGATCGGATGTCCGACCTCGACACGGCGGACAAGCAGGCGGTGCAAGAGGCCGTTGCAGCGTTGCCCAAGCGTCAGCGCACCGCGTTGGTGCTGCGGTACTACCTCGATCTCCCGTACGCGGAGATCGCCGAAGTTATGGAAGCGCCGGAAGCGACGGTGAAGTCATTGGTCCGAAGAGCGATCGCTCGTCTGCGGTCCGAGAGTGGCTTGACCGAACCAGTGGAGGTCTTCGATGTCACCTGATATCCGCGACATGCTGCAAGGAGTCGCCCCCGAGCCGTCACGCCCTCTGGATCTCGGCCGGGTGAGGGG
>JBKHYB010000103.1:0-5954 GCA_046565725.1 Actinomycetota bacterium | reverse complement strand
GTGGAGGCGCTGGACACGGTGGTGGTGGGCGTGACGCGCGCCGACGGCGCCACGGGCTTCGGCGAGGCGACGCTGCTCACCGGCTACACCGACGAGACGATCGCTACGAAGGGTTCTCTACCCAAGGGGCCGAGGTTCCTTCAGAAGCCGTTCCGTTCGGTCGACCTCCTCAATCAGGTGAACGAGGTGCTAGATCTCGCCAAGGCCTCTCGCTGACGGGAAGTTGCCCGCAAGGGAGCCCGCACCATCATCTCCTGGGTCGCTGGACCGCCCGGTCCACCACCTCCCGCGCTATCTCCCGCAGCCTGACGTTGCTCCGTTGCGAGGCGACCTTCAGTTGGTCTAGAGCTTCTTGGGGGCTCAGCGCATCTCGCTCGATGAGGATCCCCATTGCTTGCCCGATGAGGTCGCGGCTCTCGAGTGCTTCGTGAAGTTGGGCGACCTGGGTTTCCAGGTCCATGCACCTCTGACGCAGGGCTTCGTTCTGAAGCCTCAGGTCATCGAGCGATGCGGCGTGCTCGCGCGCGTCGATCTCGTTACCTCCGATTGTCCTTGTTTCGTCCGATAAGGAGCGAGGAGGCTACCGAGACGTTTCTGCCTGGACCCTCCCCGTCACGGCTCGGGTCCCAACCGTTGAGAGACATATAGCACACGCGGTGACGAGCGCGGCGTTGCTTGGAGCCTCGGATGACCTTCGCAGGAAGCGGGCTTCGTTCTTCTCGGTCGGGCGGTAGCTCGGACCGGATGCGACGGCAAGGGCACCCATCCGGCCGGCAGCTTCAGGGAAAGCGGGTCTTTGCCGACATTGCGTATGTGGAGCGGGCCCGGGCCTGTCGTTCCATTAGGTATGAGATGCGGCGGCCTACACCTGGAGATGCTCATATGACCCGCAAGATCTATCTGGTTCTGCTAACCCTCGTAGTTCTCGCGGCGGTCCTGATGCCCCAGGTTCCCTCGTCTGCGGATGGGGGTGGAGGACGCAAGGGACGCGCCGTCTCGCATCGACTCGATCGCTCCCCGCGCGAGATCAAGCAGTTCTGGACCGCCGAACGCATGGCCGCGGCCAGGCCGATGCCGAACCTGGTGGTCGATCCGTCGACGACGTCGTCTCGACCAGAGAGGGGCTCTTCGGTGCGACGGATACCGGCGAGCGACCCTCAGGGCTCGGTCTCGGGTCTGACATTGACGCGTTCTCCTCGGGTCGAGTCGCAAGATCCCCCATTCACGCGGGTCGAGGTTACGAACGTGACCGATTATCCGAATGTGACGCACGGAAAGCTCTTCTTCTCCGTAGGCGACTCGCTGTACGTATGTTCCGGAACATCGGTTACGAGCGCGATGAAGAACCTGGTGGCGACCGCCGGTCACTGTCTGTACGACCCGTCGACCGGCCAGTTCTCCAGCAACGTTCTGTTCGTGCCCGGCTACCGCAACGAGGTTGAGCCGTTCGGCTCCTGGTCCGGCGAAACGCTCTACGTGACCGAGGAGTGGGCATTCCAGGAGGACTACGTTCACGATTTCGCCCTCTTCACGACTGCGCCCAACTCCTTGGGTGAGGTCGAAGATGCGATCGGGACGCGGGGGATCATCTTCAACCAGGCGTTCTCACAGATGTTCGAGATCTTCGGTTACCCGGCAGCGCCACCGTTCGACGGCGAGAAGCTCTACAAGTGCACGACCGGTCTGAGCGTCAGCGATCCCTTCGGAGGAGTCGAGACCCAGGCGGTGGGTTGCGATATGACCCAGGGCTCGTCGGGTGGCGGTTGGGTGATCCAGAACCAGTACGTCAACTCGGTCATGTCCTATGGGTATGAAGGGCTGGCGAACTGGAGCTTCGGTCCCTACCTCGGCACGGTGGAGGAAGCCTTGTACGACATCGCCGTCGTAGAGGGAGACCCGCCCGTGGAGCCGGGTGAGCAGGTGGTGCACCAACTCGGGCTGAGCTTGAGGTTGGTGAAGCACCTCAGAGCGAAGGGAACGATGACTGCAGCGGACGGATACCTTCCGTGTACCCGCAACGCTCCTATCCAGATCGTCAAGATGACCAGCAGGACAGAGGGCGTCATCCTCAAAGAGACGCTGACCGGCTCCGAGGGCACCTATGTTGCTCGCCTTCGAGACAAACCTGGCAAGTACCTTGCGTATTCGCCTTCGGGCTACGTGGATGACGTGAACCTCTGCAACGAGGCCATCTCAGCGCTCGCTCGACACCGACACTAGATCGAAGCCCCAGCGGGAACCAGAGGCGGCTAGCCGCCGTCCAAGGGACATGACGTAACCGAACGTGCTCTTGTCCGGCATGCTCGGTTACGGGATGCTTGGGTCCTGCTCTCTAAGGAGGTTTCGGTGCGCCGTTTGGCGATCGTTCTGTTCGTGGTGGCGCTGCTGGCCCCGCTTGGCGGTGCTCGGGCGCAGACCGAGCCGGACCCCCAACCCGCAGGTACCGTCGATCTCGCCGTCGCACTCGAAGGGCCGAGTGACCTGCTCGCCGGTGACCAGGGGCTTTTCGTAGTCACCGCTCGTAACGAAGGCCAGGAGGTGGCGACGGGATCGAGCCTGTCCATCTCTTTGCCGGTGGGCCTCGAAGGGCTCTCTGTGACCGCCTCGGATCCCGCGATCGAATGTCGGTGGGAAGACTACGCATGGGCCGGTCCCGAGGGCTCAGCCGACACCTCTTCGGGTGCCGGCGGCGGATACGCCAGCTGTGACCTTGGTGAGATGTCGGTCGCCGAAGCGGTCCGGGTGGATGTCCCCGTCGAGCGCACCCGCGCTTACGAGATGTATCTCTCTGCCTGGGTCGGTTCGTTCGAGGGAGACACCAACTACGACGATAACTACACCGATCGTTCCCTGGCGGCCGATCGTTCGCGACCTGCGGATCTATCGGTAGAGGCGAGTGCTACTGAGGTAGGTGTCGGCGATACCTTCCCGCTACGTGTAGGCGTTCGTAACTCCGGTCCTTCGGCGGCCGATGCCATCGACGCAACGGTGTGGATCCCCGAGGGGGCCGAGGTGGTAACGCTGCCGGAAGGATGTGTGGACGACGCAACTCCGAGGAACTCGCATCCAGAGATATGGATGCCTTCCACGGTCACCTGTCGGGTCGATCGGATCGGTGTTGGCGAGCGCTCCGTCGTGGAACTGCTCTTGCGTCGCACGAGCGGTTGGGAGCTCTACGGCAGCGCCTGGGTCGGCAGCGCGAACCTGGACGAGGATCCTTCGGACGACTACGCGTCATGGGACATGCCTTCGGATCCTTCGGTGACCTCGGACCTGTCGATCACCGCAAACGGACCAGCTGCGACACCGCTCGTCGGAGATACCTTCTCGATCTCGTACTCCATCGCGAATCAGGGTCCGACGGCGGCAGGTGATGTGTTCTTCACCGATCAGCTGGCGTACGGCCTCGAGTTCGTCTCGGCCCCCGAGGGATGCACGTTCACCGACTATGGATATAAGGAACCGCAGCCGGTCGAGGGTGGGGCGAGCGACCCCGTCTATTACGGCGGCGGGATGCTCGTCTGCGACGTTGGACTCCTGGAGGTGGGGGACGCGCGCACTCTCGATGTGTCGTTCACACGATCGTCGGCCTATCCGTTGTACGACTATGCCTACGTGTCGACCTCGAACTACGACCCGCGCTGGGAGAACAACTACGCGGAGACCTTCTTCGATGCCGACCGGACCAACTCTGCCGACGTCGCGGTGGAACTCGAGGCTCCTGCAGATGCCGAGGTGGGGGAGACCTTCACGTTCACGCTGTCAGTCACTAACCTCGGATCGCAACCTGCTTCTGGCGTGATGCTCCACGACTACATCCCCGAGGGCCTGGAGTTCAGAGGAGTCGATCGTTCCGACGTGTGCACCTTCGAGGGCGGTGCCGAAGGCGGCGATGCGGCTCCGTCGCCCGAGGTGACGACGCCCACCTATACGGCCCCGCGCGAGTTGGTCTGTTCGATGGGCTCCCTGCAGCCGGGCGAGGTCTCGTCCGTCCAGGTGGAGGTGATGCGCACCTTGGACTGGTGGATCTGGAACGGGGCATGGGCCTACAGCGAGACGTTCGACCCCGACTACAACAACGACTACGCATACTTCGAGCTACCGGGCGAGGACCCCTACGTGGATTGCAGCGGCGCCGAGGGGTCGAAGGGCTCGGACGTGATCTCGAACGACACCTGTCCTGTCGAGTCCGGAGCGGGGGACGACGCGGTCGGCCTCGAGGTCGGAGCGTCGGACTCAGATCGCACGGTACGGACCGGGCGCGGCGCAGATGTGGTCAACCTGGACGTGAGGACCGGTAGTTCGTCGCGGCGCCTCATCGAGGTACGTGCCGGTCGGGGCTCGGACGCGATCAACGTCACGGTCGGGGCCGTGGCCGGTAACGCCCGCATCGTTCTCTACGGAGGCGCCGGGGCCGATTCGGTCACGCTCGACGTGGCTCCCGGTGCTATCGATGTGACCTTCATCGTGCGGCTCGGCCGCGGGGATGACGCCCTTCGCTACATCCGGTACGGCGACCGGTCTTCGCCACCGCTGAAGGTTTGGGGCGGGCCCGACTCCGATCGCATCTACTCCGGACAGGGAGCCGATGTCCTCTCCGGGGGCGACGGCCGCGACGCGCTCGACGCGGGCGCAGGTGACGACTCGGTCTCCGGGGGCCGCGGCAGGGACGTATGCATCGACGGCCCGGGCACCGACCACATCCGCTGCTAACGATTCCCACCTCGAATCCGCTCGTATAGCGAGCCTTTCCCGACCCGGAATCCGAGGATCCGCCGGAGTTCTAGGCCGGGAGCCGAGTGGACCGCTGGGCGCGCTCGATGAGGTCTCGAACTCCGGCGCGGTTGCCGGCCCGGAGGAGCTCGATCGGGTCGGGTTGGCCGTGGACGATGCCGTCGAAGAACGCCTTGCGGGCCCCGTAGGTGGGCAGTGTCGCTTTGGCCCAAGGCCGGAGACCCTCGAGGATCTCGGCGAGCTCCGCATAAGCGTCGTCGAAGTAGCTCGCCGCTTCTTCCCTCATCCGCTGGGCGAGTGCCGGGCTGGCACCGTTGGTGGAAACCGCCACCGCGAGAGGGCCATTCCGGTGGATGGCGGGCAGGATGAAGTCGCAGAGGTCGGGGACGTCCGCGACGTTGACCAGGACGCCGCGTTCGCGAGCCGCGCCGTAGACGCGGCGGTTCACCGCGTTGTCCGAGGTGGCCGCGATCACCAGAACCCTCCCGGCGACGTCGTCGGGAAAGAACGCTCTTTCGATCAGCTGCACGCGGCCCCCGATGGCCAGATCACGGAGCCGGGAGTCCACCTCGGGCGCAACCACGGTCACGAACGCTCCGGCCTTCAGGAGCCCTTGGGTCTTCTCCAGTCCCACGTTGCCGGCTCCGACCACCAGGCAGTCGCGGTCGTGCAGGTCGATGCAGGCGACGTAGAGGTTGTTATCCGACATCACCGTTCTCCGGTTCTCCCAGCCCCAGGAAGCGGACCTCGAACCTGCGATCGCAGGACTCGCAGTAGTAGGTGCCGGGCCCCCCGAAGGGCTCGATGCTCTGCTCGGCGCAGAAGGGGCAGTAGAACGGGGTAGCGCGCATCTACTGTTCCGCCTCGGTCTCGATCGGCCCCGCCGAACGTCCGAAGCTGTGGATCCCACACTCGGTCTTGGTGATCCCGTCCCAGCGACCTGCTCGCTCGGATTCCCCAGGGGCTACGGCTCTGGTGCAGGGGAAGCAGCCGATCGAAGGGAAACCCTTCTCCAGCAATGGATGGATCGGGATGGCGTGTTCGGCAAGGTAGTCGTCGACGTCTTTCCTGTTCCAAGCCGCTAAGGGGTGGATCTTCAACACCTCGTTGCCGGACGGGAGCAGCTGCGCCTGGCACGCGAGCAGCGGGAGTTCGACATCGAGGGCGGCAAGCTGCTGCCGCTGGAGGACGCCAAGCGAGTGGCATTCACCGCGTTCCGC
>JBKHYB010000102.1:0-5975 GCA_046565725.1 Actinomycetota bacterium | reverse complement strand
CCGAGGCGGCGATGCCCAGGCCGCCCACGGTGCCGGCGCCCAGGTCCGAGATGATGTCGCCGTACAGGTTGGGAAGTACGACGACGTCCAGATCCTGCGGATGCCAGGCGAGCCACATCGCCATCTCGTCGACCTGCATCTCTTCGAATCCGACGTCGCGGTACTGAGCGGCCATCTCGAGGCCGGCGGCCAGCCACACGCCATCCGAGTGCTTCATGATGTTGGCCTTGTGACCCAAGGTCACCTTCCTCCGCCGGTGCCTGCGCGCGTACTCGAAGGCGAACTGAACGATCGCCTTGGTGGCCCCAACCGAGATCGGCTTGACCGACACGCCGGCGTCCCTGGCGATCGGGTAGCCGTGCATGTACTTGAGGAAGCCCCGCAGCTTGTCGAGCTCCGGAGAGCCCATCTCGAACTCGATCCCTTCATAGAGGTCCTCGGTGTTCTCCCGGACCACCACGATGTCGATCCCCTCGAAGTGGGAAGGGACGCCCTGGAAGAGGCGGCAAGGTCGGACGCTCGCGAACAGGTCGAGCTCCTGTCGGAGGGCCACGTTGATCGAGCGGAACCCGGTCCCGACGGGCGTCGTGACCGGCCCCTTGATGGCGACCTTGTTGCGTCTGATCGAATCGAGCACGTGGTCGGGGAGCGGGGTCCCGTGGCTTTCGATGGCGGGTGCGCCGGCTTCGTGAGACTCCCAGTCGATCCCGGCCCCCAACGAGTCCACGACCCGTCGGGTGGCTTCCGAGACCTCCGGACCGATCCCATCGCCGGTGATGAGTGTGACCGTAGGCATCCTCACAAGATATCCGGCGCGAGCTACGGCAACTTTCTCTGGACTAGGCACGTCTTACAGGCGACGATGCAGTTGCCTCGTCAATGGTGAGGTTGGCAACGGCGGGACAGGCGCCCGTCTCTAAGCAGGGGGTTGAGGATGACACAGCATCTCCGGAGGCGGCGGAGGCGCGCTTCGATCGGTCTCGTGGCCGTACTGATGGGGGCCGCTCTGGCGGCCGGCCCGGCGAGCGCAGCGCTCGCCGAATGTCCCACGATCATGCCCGTGGCCCAGGTCACCCAAGGGATGGTCGGCACCGGTTACACGGTCGACGAAGGAACCACTCCCGAGCCCTTCACGGTAGAGGTCCTGGGCGTCCTGCAGGATGGGATCGGCCCCGGCCGAGACATGATCGTCGTCGAGGCCAACTCCGAGGCGATCTCTAGAGCCGGCGGTATCTGGGCCGGCATGTCGGGGTCGCCGGTCTATGTGAACGACCAACTGATCGGCGCGGTCGCCTACGGTCTGTCGTGGGGTCCCTCCAACATCGGCGGCCTCACACCCGCCGAGGACATGTTGCGGATCGCCGAGCGACCGACCTCGACCGAAGCACAGACCCTCCCGCAGCGGGTCAGACTCAGCGACCGGTTGGTCAGATCGATCGCCGAGGAGGCGAACGTCTCTACCAGCGATGTTGGCTCGAGCATGAAGCGGATCATGACGCCGGTCAGCATCTCCGGCGTGAACAACCGGGTCATGCGCGAGATCGAGAAGACCATCGAGAACGAGGAACTGCCCCTGATCCCTTACATGGGTTCGGGTAGCTCGGTCGAGCAGCAGCAGGCTCCGGCCACACCGGAAGCGGGGGGCAACTTCTCGGCCGTGATCTCCTACGGAGACATCACGTTCGCGGGCATCGGAACCACCACGTACGTGTGCGAGGGCAAGGTTCTGGCTTTCGGGCACCCGTTCTTCTACTACCCCACGGGAAAGGCGACCTTGGGTGCGAACGACGCTTCGGCAATCACGATCGTTCCGGACTCGACCTTCTTCCCCTACAAGCTGGCCAACGTCACCGGGACCTTCGGAACGCTGGATCAGGATCGGTTCGCAGGGGTCCGAGCCCTTCTGGGCACTGGGCCGGACTCGATCCCGATAACCACGTCGGTGACGGCGGACGGGCAATCCCGGGACGGGGAGACCAGGGTGGTGGAGGATGAGTACGTTCCGTTCCTCGCCTTCATCCACATCTTGAGCAACATCGACTTCACGTGGGACCAGATCGGTGAGGGTTCGTCGGACATGAACTACTCGATCAGCGGCGTTACGGATGCGGGCGTGCCCTTCACCCTCGACCGCGCGAACATGTTCGCCTCCGATTACGACGTCTCGTTCGAGAGCATCTGGGAGTTGCAGTCCTTCCTATACACCCTGTACGCGAACGAGTTCGAGGAGATCTCCTTCACCGGGATCGATAGCGACGTGACGGTCGACGAAGAAGTGAGGCAATACGCGATCTCAGACGTCTTGGTGTCCACAGATGGCGTCGACTACAAGGACAGGCGCAGGGTGCGGATCGCCAAGGGCGGCACCGTCTACGTCCGAGTCATGCTCGAGCCGTATGAGGGGACCGAGATCATCACCCGCGATTTCGTCGTAGAGGTCCCCAAGAACGTCAGATACGAGGCCAGGATCGAGATCCGTGGAGGGCAGTACAGCTTCTGGGAGGAAGAGTTCTACTGCTTCACGGAGTACGCGAACTGTGCCGGGAACACCAGCGACAAGATCGAATCCTTCGAAGATCTCGTCGCGGCCCTCGAGAACGCCCCCAAGAACAACGATCTGCTGATGCGCCTGTACGGCACCCGTCGCCAGCGCGACAAGCAGACCCAGACGATGGATCAGGTCGTGACCGGCCGCAAGAGGATCCGCGTGCTGATCGGAGAGGGGTATTCCTCCGGCGGTAGCGAGGGCGAGGTTGTGGAAGGCAAGTAACGAGGGGTAACTGCCAAGGCAGGAAGAGGGGTTCGGGGTTCCCGGCCCCTCTTCTTCGCGTTCTGGCCATTCGATACTTGGATGCGGCTCCTTGGCTTGATACAAAGACTCCGTCATCCAACTGGCGGCCATCGCGGGTGGGCAAGGCCGCGCATCCGACAAGGGGGTAGATCTGTGGCCAGAGCGGTCGCGGGTAGAGGCTCGGGGCTCGACGGTTACTTCCGGATAACCGAACGAGGCTCCACGGTCAGGACCGAGGTCATCGCAGGCATCACGACGTTCATGACGATGGCCTACATCCTGTTCTTGAATCCGATCATCCTGTCCGGTCCCGACGCAGAGGGCACGACCCTGGCGCCGGGTGCAGTACTGACCGTCACGGCGCTAGCCGCCGGCCTCATGACCATCGCGATGGGTGTCTTCTCCAACTACCCCTTCGCTATCGCCGCGGGCCTCGGTCTCAACGGCTTCGTGGCTTTCCAGCTCGTCGCCGCCCAGGGCCTTACGTGGCCCGAGGCGATGGGGGTCATCGTCGTCGAGGGATTGATCATCCTGGCGCTGGTCCTAACGAAGTTTCGGCAAGCGGTGATGGAAGCCGTCCCTCTTCCTCTGAAGCACGCGATCGCGGTCGGTATCGGGTTGTTCATCGCGATCATCGGTATGGTCGATGCCGGGTTCATCACCTCGACCACGATCCCAGTCCCTCCGCTCCAACTTGGAACCGGGAACGAGCTCGTCGGCTGGCCGGTCTTCGTTTTCGTGATCGGCCTCTTCTTGATCATCTCGCTGTACATCCGCCGCGTTCCCGGCGCGTTGCTGATCGGCATCCTCGGCACGACGCTGCTGGCCGTCCTGGTGAACGAGGTGTTCTTGGATGGTGAGGGTTTCGGCACCTACGCCACGTTGCAGAATCCTCTGGACTTCCCGTCCGGCGACAATTTCTCGCTGATCGGGAACTTCTCGTTCGGGTTCTTCTCGGCTCTCGGGTTGATCCCGGCCCTGCTGGCGATCTTCACGGTCATGCTCAGCGACTTCTTCGACACGATGGGTACCGCCATCGGGCTGGGTAAGGAAGCCGATCTGCTCGACAGCGAAGGTCGCCTTCCCGACGTCGACAAGGTTCTGTTGGTGGACTCCGCTGCAGCAGCCGTCGGCGGCGCGGTCTCGGCCTCTTCGAACACGACCTACATCGAGAGTGCTTCGGGCATCGCGGCAGGCGGGCGGACCGGCCTGACCGCCGTGGTTACCGGCGTGCTGTTCCTGTTGGCCATCTTCCTGGCACCTCTGGCGGAGATCATCCCGTTGCAGGCTGCGGCTCCGGCGCTGGTACTGGTCGGGTTCCTGATGATGATGGCCGTGCGAGAGATCCCCTGGGACGACCTCGAGGTGGCGATTCCCGCCTTCCTGACGATCATCTTGATGCCGTTCACCTACTCGATCACGAACGGGATCGGGGCCGGATTCGTGTCTTACGCCTTCATCAAGCTGTCGCGGGGCAAGTCGGCCGAGGTGCGTCCGATGATGTGGGTGGCAGCAGCCGCCTTCGTCGTCTACTTCGGCATCTACTACGTGCGGCTCTGGCTAACGTAGGAGGGTGACCGCCGACCGTCTCCCTCTCGTAGTAGCGGCTCTGGGTGGCAACGCCATCCAGGATCCCAACGGGGACGACTCGGTCGCATCCGATTTCGCGAGGACGCGCGCTACCGCGCGGCACCTCGTCGAACTGGCCTTAGGGGGGCCGTGCCGTTTGGTCGTGACCCACGGCAACGGCCCCCAGGTCGGTAACCACATGTTGCGCAGTGAACTGGCCAAGGACGCCGGTCACCTTCCGGACCTGCCCCTGGACGTGTGCGTCGCCGACACCCAAGGCGGCATGGGCTACATGCTCCAGCAGTGTCTGGGCGATGCCTTCCACGAGGCGGGGGTTCCCGCGACCGTCGTGGCTCTCGTCTCCCAGACCATCGTCGAAGCCGACGATCCCGCTTTCGGCGATCCGTCCAAACCCGTCGGGCACGTGATCCACGACGCCGCCAAGGCAGAGGAACTCAGGCGCTCGGGTTGGAATCTCGTAGAAGACAGGCACCGGGACGGCTGGAGGCGGGTCGTTCCCTCTCCGGATCCGAAAGAGATCGTCGAGGCCGCCGCCGTCCGAGCGTTGGTCGAGGCGGGTGTTGTCGTCATCGCGGCGGGAGGAGGCGGGATCCCGGTGGTCCAGAGGTCAGATGGCAGCCTCGAGGGAGTAGCCGCGGTTGTGGACAAAGACCTCGCATCCGCATTGCTCGCAGTCGATCTCAGGGCGGATGCCTTGCTGATCCTCACCGACGTGACCAAGGTCAAACTCAACTTCGATTCCCCGGGGGAGTCCGAGATCGATCGGATGTCGGTCGCCGAAGCGCGCGCGTTCCTCGACGAGGGCCAGTTTCCCCCGGGCAGCATGGGTCCGAAGGTGGAGGCGGCGTGCCGTTTCGTCGAGGCGACCGGCAAGAGAGCCATGATCGGTGCGATCGCCGATGTCGGCCACGGCCTCGAAGCAGGGTTCGGAACCCAGCTCGTGCCCTAACCCACCCCGGCGCGACCCGTTGTGACCTCAGTCACAACGACGGGAACCCAACGGCGAGAACATCCTGGGCATGAGACCCACCGCGCTCGTTATAGCCGTCGTGCTTCTGACTGTTGGTCCGGCCCGCGCACAGGGGACCGTGCTGGTCCCACCCGTGGATGCTCCCATCGTCTCTTACTTCGAGGCTCCCGGTTCTCCCTACGGACCCGGGCATAGGGGGGTCGACTACGGCGTTCCCGAAGGATCAGATGTGCGCGCTTCTGCGGCCGGGACGGTGCTCTTCGCCGGATCGGTAGCAGGCGACCCGGCGGTAACGATCGACCATGGTGGGGGACTGCACACCACCTATTCCGTCCTCGCCGACATCGATGTATCCGAGGGTGACGCCGTGCGCTCCGGCACGATCATCGGCTCTGTCGGCACCTCGCATGGGACCGGCGACCAGGGCCTTCACTTCGGAGTGAAACTCGACGGTGCGTACGTCGACCCCGAGGATCTTCTGATCGCCCTCGATCCGAGCGACGCGATCAGATTGGTCCCCGTGGAGCGGAGGCCGCTCTCGGTGATCGGCATCCACGCATCGATGCCTACGGATCTCCCCCTGACGCAGGAGTGCAGTCAGCGTTACGACCTGCAACGGGCCCA
>JBKHYB010000101.1:0-5987 GCA_046565725.1 Actinomycetota bacterium | reverse complement strand
GCACCAGCAACCGTCGTTGCTTCGAGCACCGCATGCGAACGTTTCATCGCACGAGGAGCAGCGTTCGAGGTTCATGCCGCTCGGTGCATCGGGCTCCATCCTCGAACTTTAGTCGAGCGCTACCCGAGTCGATCCCTTCTGGATATCCTGGAACGAGTCCCCCGCACGCAGAAAGGTGTGCCGTGCCCAGCGGCCCTCGAACCGGACCGGCTCCGTCCGCGTCTCAGACGCACGATCACGATCATCACGAGCACATGGATCCGTCGGTGCGCGGCCCCCTGGTGCGCGAAGCCCTGCGCCTGGAGTACTTCTCGCTGGTCTATAACGTGCTGGAGACCGTGGTGGGTTTCGTGGCGGGGATAGCCGCCGGATCGGTCGCATTGATCGGTTTCGCTCTGGATTCTGTCGTCGAATCTTCGTCGGCAACCGTCCTCATCTGGCGACTGCGTAATGAGGGCTCCGCTCGCTGGGATATCGAATCGATAGAGCGCCGCGCCGTGCGCCTTGTCGCCATGGCGTTCTGGGCTCTGGCTCTTTACGTCGGTATCCAGGCAACGTTAGACCTGATCGGCGAGAAGCGTCCCGATGAGAGTCCGGTCGGGATCGCTCTCGCGCTCGCCTCGGTCGTGGTCATGCCCATCTTGGCCGCTCACAAGAGGAAGGCGGCTCGCCAGATCGACAGCCGGGCGCTTCACGCGGACTCGAGCCAGACCTCGCTCTGCACGTACATCTCTGTCTTCCTATTGGTTGGACTGGTCGCCAACGCCTGGTTGGGCTGGTGGTGGGCCGACCCCGCCGCCGGTATCTGCATAGCCCTCCTCGCCGCCAAAGAGGGCTATGAGCTATGGACCACCGAAGATTTCTGCTACCACTAAAGTTTCCTCGTCGGTATCTGGTCGAATATCGACCAGTTTATTCCCCGGAATCCGCAGGCCGCGATTTCCGCGGCATGAAACGGTCACATATCGACCAGATTCCGACTAAGAAGCGGGGGTAGGGTGCCGGGGATGACGACGGGGATCGAGCCGCGCCGCGCGGATCATGCGGCCCCCACGTTCCGGGACGCCTTCGGCTACTGGGTCAGGCTCGGGTTCACGAACTTCGGAGGCCCCGCCGGGCAGATCTCGATGATGCACGACGAGATCGTCGAGCGGAGGCAGTGGCTGTCGCACGAGCGCTTCATGCACGCGCTCAATTACTGCATGCTGCTGCCCGGCCCGGAGGCTCAACAGCTGGCGATCTACATCGGGTGGCTGTTCCATCGCACCCTCGGCGGGATCGTTGCGGGCGTCGCGTTCATCCTCCCGGGCGTTCTGGTGATGCTGGGTTTGTCGATCCTTTACGTCACTCAGGGCGATGTCGGGTGGGCGGAGGGCATCTTCTTCGGTCTTCAGGCTGCGGTGATCGCGATCGTCGCGCTCGCGGTGCAGCGTGTCGGTAAGCGGTCGTTGAAGAACGTGGTGATGTATCTCGTTGCGGGGGCCGCGTTCATCTCGATCTTCATGTTCGCGGCCCCCTTCCCGCTGGTCGTTCTTGCGGCGCTGATCCTCGGGTTGGTCGGCGGAGTGGTGCGGCCCGACCTCTTCCTCACCGTGTCCGAGGAAGGAAGCGCGGTGGTCGAGGTCGATCATGCAGACACCTCATGGGGCCGTGCTTTGCGCGTGCTGATGGTTGGGCTGGCGGTGTGGTGGGGGCCGCTTCTCGCAATGATGGCGTGGGGCGAGAGCGTGTTCGCGCGCGAAGCCGTCTTCTTCTCGCAGGCCGCGATGGTGACCTTCGGGGGAGCGTACGCGGTCCTGTCCTACCTCGATCAGGCGGCGGTGACTCGATTCGGGTGGTTGCAGCCGGGCCAGATGCTGACCGGCCTCGGCCTCGCTGAGACCACACCCGGCCCCCTGATCCTCGTGACGCAGTTCGTCGGTTTCGTTGCCGCCTACAACTTTCCGGGCTCACTCCCGCCGCTCGTCGCCGGAACGGTGGGAGCCGCCGTCACGGTGTGGGCGACATTCGTTCCGTGCTTCCTGTGGATCTTCCTCGGCGCTCCGTTCATCGAGAAGATCCGAGGGAACCGAGCCCTGACCGGCGGACTATCGACCGTGACCTCGGCCGTCGTCGGGGTGTTGCTGAACCTCAGCATCGTGTTCGCCCTGCGGACCTTGTTCACCGAGGTCCGGACGGAGGAGTTTCTCGGGGGCCGCATCCCCGTGCCCGACCTCGGCTCGATCTCGTGGGAGGCCACCTTCATCGCCCTCGGTGCGGCCCTGCTCATGAGCAGGGCCGGCTGGTCGGTGATCCGCACCGTAGCCGTAGCCGCCGCCACCGGCCTCCTCCTCACCGTTCTCTAGCCGGGATCCGGCCCGGTATTTGACATCTTGTCCCCGTTTCCGAGGAATGAAATGGTTGATATTCGACCAGATACCGACGAGGAATCGGGGCTGATGGGACGGAAAGGGCTGTGGCTTCGGGCCGTGGGAGCCGCGGTGGCGCTGGTGATGGCGCTGCCGGTGGTCGGCTCGGCGCGCTCCGAAGGGGGGCCGAGACCCGATGGCCCCCAGGCGCCCGAACCCGAGCTGATCGAGTTCGATCAGCCCGTTGCCTCTCCGGCCTGGCAGAGGACCGTCGATTCGAAGAAGATCGCCGACCGCCGTAACCGAGGCTTCGGCCAGACCGAGGTCCTGAGCGGTACGGCTCGGCTCCCGGTCGCCCTCGTGGACTTCAGCGACAACGTCGCCGAGAGGATCCATCCGCCCAAGAGCTACGAGGACATGCTCTTCCAGCGCAACCATCCCAACGGATCCGGCTCGCTGCGTGACTACTACCTCGATCAATCCGGCGGTCTGTTCGATGTCGAAGGCCAGGTGAGCCAGACCTGGGAGCGCGCGCCGCTCAGATACTCGACCTACGCGGGTTCCGAGAACGGACTTCAGAGCGCGGAGCCGAACGCTCACACGCTCGTGCGCGACACAGCCCAAGCGGTCGATGACGAGTTCGATTTCTGCGACTTCGATTTCGACGGCAACGGTTACGTCGATACCTTCTTCGTCGTTCACGCTGGCGCGGGCGCGGAGGAAACCTCGGCAGGCGGCCCCGGCTCCGGTATCGGGATCTGGTCGCACCTCAGCTACCTCTCACCCAACTTCGTCACGAACGACATCTGTACCGACGGACGGAGGGCGCGCATCGGCTACTACGCGATGCAGCCCGAGGAACACGCCAGCGCCAACCTGACGGCCCCGGGCGCGCCCGACCGGTTGATATCGATCGGCGTGTTCGCCCACGAGTTCGGCCATGCCCTCGGCCTCCCAGACCTCTACGACATCGACTACGACACGCACGGTGGCGTCGGATCGTGGGACCTGATGGGGTCCGGGGCGTGGGGGTTCGAGGGGCACCGCCCGTGGCGGCCGGTGCCCCTCGGAGCATGGACCAAGGCCCGTCTCGGCTGGGCGCTGCCCCAACAGGTCACCGACGACGTCATGGCTCAGGAGTTCGTCTCCGCCGACAGACCCCGTGACGGGTCTTTCACCGGGATCTACAAGCTCTCGCCGAACGGAGATCCGGCCTCACTCGAGTATTTCCTTGTCGAGTACCGGGATGAGTCGTCGCCTTTCTCGGTCGGCATGCCCGAGGGCCTGGCAGTATGGCATGTCAACGAAGCGCGGCTCGGCGACGACAATCTCGACAACGCCGATCAGAACGACAGGTTGCTCGAACTCGTGCAAGCGGACGGTCTAGACGAGCTCGGAGGTTCTACGGGTTCCGAGTACGGGGACGCGGGCGACATCTTCCCCGGCTCGACGAACCGCACCTACCTCGATTCGGAAGGCGAGCCGAACACGCGCTTGCGCACGGGCGAGATCTCTCGGGTAGCACTACGCAACATCACGGTAGGAGAAGGGACCGCGTCCGCCGACCTCTTCGTCAACGACATGCTGATCGCTCCGGAGCCACCGACCGATCTTGCGGCGGAGCGCTTCGGCCGTGATGTGCGTCTGTCGTGGGTACCGTCGTTCGCGGCCGGGGTCACGCAGCAGCGCATCTACCGTTCGACCTCGCCGGACGGCGCCCCTCAGAGGATCGGGGTCGTGTCGGCGACAGAGACCAGTTACCTCGACGTCGCTGCCCCCGAAGGCACGACCTCTTATTACACGGTCCGCGCCTACAACGGCACGGAGTCGGAGCCTTCGCAACAGGTCGCGATCACGCTGCCGCTAGGCCCCCTGGCGCCAACCGGGCTCGAGGTCTTCCACGGAGCGTTGTCGGGATCGATCAGATCGCTCAGCACGAAAGGGGATCGTGGCGTCGAGATCGCATCCCGCTTCTACAAGGGAGCTCAGACGGTCGACTACGACCTCATCTACCTGCTCTCGGACACTTCGATCCGGGAGTTCGTCCTGGAGCTGATCCCCAAGCGACGCCTGAAGACCAAGCTGTTCATCGGCAACTGGTCTTCCGGGGAGTACGACACCGTCGGATCGTTCGACATCCGGGCCGGCCGGCAGAAGCGGATCCGATTCTCGAACGCAGCCCCCTACATCTCCGGGGAGGGATACATCAGGATCGGCCTGTCCCACCGCCGGAACCGGGCCTTCGCCCACATCCTCGACCGCACCCTCCTCCGCTTCCCCTAACCCCATTCTTCGTCGAAATGTGGTCGCCATAGAGCCACATTCTTCGTCGAAATGTGGTCGTTATGGAGCCATTTCGACACGCGGAAAGCGAGATTTGTTATACTCTTGCAAGCACTCCGCTAACATGGGCAAGCAGAACCTTCCAGGCGGAGCCGAGAGCGCCACACCACAAGGAGGAGCCTTCAGTGACGAAGATCACCGAGCTGCGGGATCGAGCCCTCATGACCGGCATGAACACCGTCCTGCCCCTGTATTCCAAGGTCGCGGGCAGGGTCAACGAGCTCGCCGGAACCCCCGTGGGCCGTTCGGTCGTCGACGCCGCTGGGAAGGGCATCCAAGCCGCCGCCCCGGTGGTCGTGAGAGGTCTCCAGGCCGTCACCCCGGTGGTCGAGAAGGTTCTGAGCCGCGGCGCCGACCAGGCTCCCGACGGCGTTCCCTCCAAGGTGACCCCGGCCCCGGAAGCGAGCGAGGCCACCGAGACCAAGAAGGCCGGCGCGAAGAAGGCTCCGGCCCGCAAACCGGCCCGCAAGCCGGCCCCTAAGAGCACCGCCAGAAAGACCGCCACCAAGAAGACCGCTCCGAAGAAGTCCAGCCCCAAGAAGGCCGTGGCCCCCAAGGCTTCGACCCCCGGAGCGCAGATCGGATCACCGGCGGACGACAAGGCCGAGGACATCCCCACGATCGAGGGCAGCGCGCCGGTCGTCGAGACTCCGAGCGGCACCCCGGTCGCCGGAACCACGGTGCTGGCCACCAACGACCTGCCTCTGGCCGGTTACGACGCCCTCGTCGCCGACGAGATCGTGGCCCGGCTCTCCGGCCTCACTTTGACCGAACTCGCCACGCTGCTGGCTTACGAGAGAGCGACCGACAACCGTTCGACCGTGACCTCGGCTATCGAGGGGCGGCTCGTGGATCTGCCGCTGCCGACCTACGACTCGCTCAGCGTCGCCGCGATCCTGACGGATCTCGAGACCCTCGACGAGGCGGCGCTCCGGACCCTCCGTGACTACGAAGCTTCCACCCACAACCGTCTCCCCGTGTTGGAGAAGATCGACTCTCTGCTCGCCTAGACCCCGCCGGACGACACCCCTCCCCCCCCACCCACCTCCTTCGGCGGGAGAGCGAACGGAGAATCAAAAAAGGCCCCCGGTTCGCCGGGGGCCTTTCCTTTCGTCCACCTTGTCAGGCGGCGTCCGGACGCCCATAGTTGTGAGAGCGATTCTCGATTCTCCGGATCGCGATCGGAGACCTGCGATGCACATCAACAAGCTGGCGCTCATCATCACTCTGATCCTGACATCGACGACGATGGCGGTGTCTGCATCAGCCCAAGAGGGCGGTGTTTCTTTCGTCGAA
>JBKHYB010000100.1:0-5992 GCA_046565725.1 Actinomycetota bacterium | reverse complement strand
GTCGACGACATCGGCGCCATCCTCGTGATCGCGATCTTCTACACGGGTTCGATCCACTTCACGTGGCTGGCAGCAAGTTTGGGCGCGCTGGTTCTGGTGGCGACCCTCCAGAAGCTCCGGGTGTGGTGGACCCCCGTCTACGTGATCGTTGGGATCTTCGTCTGGTTGGCGATGTTGGAATCGGGGGTGCATGCAACGATCGCCGGGGTCGCTCTCGGGTTGCTCACGCCGGCACGGGCCGTGGACCCTCGAGGCATCGGCGACATCTACCGTGCCTTTTCGGAGATCGAGGCCGAACCCGATGCGGAGACCGTACGGGCCGCCTCTATGCAGGCGAACGAGGTGGTGTCGGTGGCCGAACGGCTCGAGCACCTCCTGCACCCGTGGACGAGCTACCTCGTCATCCCGATCTTCGCTCTGGCCAACGCCGGCATCGCGCTCAGTGGCGACGGGATCGGCCGCGCCTTCGGATCGTCGGTCACTTGGGGCATCATCCTCGGTCTCATCGCCGGGAAGATGATCGGGATAACCGGAGCCTCTTGGCTCGCCATCAGAAGCGGATGGGCCTCGGCCCCCCAGGGCGTGACGATGCGCCATCTCCTAGGGGGCTCGGCCGTGGCAGGCATCGGGTTCACGGTTTCGTTGTTCATCTCCGGGCTCGCCTTCGAGGAGGCCGAGCTGATCGACGCCGCCAAGATCGGGATCTTCGTCGCCTCCATCGCAGCCGGAACCATCGGCGCGGTGCTCCTTGCCTCCGGCCGGCCGGTCTCTGAAGTTTCCGGGGAATGAAGTGGTCGTATATCGACCAGATTCCGACGAGGAATCTGGTTAGGCGGCGCAGAGGTTGCGGAGGATGTCGGTGAGTTGGGAGAAGGAGGTTCCCTTCTCGACGTAGGCGTGGGCCCCGAGGGTGATGGCCCGGCGGGACATGGAACCGGCGTCGAAACCTGAGAGCACCAGGATCTTCGTGCGCGGCGAGTACTTGCGGATCTCGGGGATCGCCTGAAGCCCGTCCATCTTCGGCATCGAAAGGTCCAAGATCATCGCCTGAGGCTTGGTCTTGCGGGCGACCGCGACGGCTTGCTCGCCGTCAGCAGCCTCGCCGACCACCTCGAACTCGCCACCGATCGCGTCCAGCCAGAACCTCATCATCTGACGGATGTCCTCGACGTCGTCTGCGATGGCGATGGTGCAGGGACCGCTCATGCAGTCGCCCATGCCTGTATGCCTACCCTCACTTCCAGTCGCTCCTCTAGCCATCGCTCCGCCGTCTCAGCATCGTTTTCGGGGACCGAGGCCCACCATCCATAGTTCAGGCAGACGCGTCTAGTCATCCCATCTCGCACAGGAGCACCGCCCTTGACCCGTCCTGCCGGTATTCAACCTGTTCGTCCTTGTCGTGGCAATAGAGACCGGAAGGCTTCTTCGCGTTTCGACCCCAGGGTTCTAGCGGCGCCGGGCCAAGGCCGCTTGCGACGCTCGCCGGATCCGGGCCGCCACCACGGCCGAAGCCATCGTCAGTGCCGCCGCGGCGGTGTAGAGCGGGAGGAACGAAGGTTGCTTGCGCTCGTACACCGAGAAGGCCAGAAGCTCCTCCTCTTCCAGGTCGTCCTGGTCGGCGAGGGCGAGTTCCGGCTGGTTCTGTTCCTGGTGGGCCATCGCACCCTGCGGGTTGGGGTTCGGCTGGGGTTGGGCGTTGGTCACCGGCGCCGGCGGAGCGGGGGGTGGTGGGGGTGGCACGATCGCCGGCGCGGGCTGCTGGACCGGAGGGGGCGGCGGAGGCACGACGATCAGATCTTTAACCTTGGCTAGGGGCGAACAGACGACGGTGGCGGCGGCGCTCGCCACCCCTGCATCGTCGACCGAAGCGACCAGCTCGACCTCCGTCGTGCTCGCTTGGGCGAGGGCCGGGCACTCGTAGGTCACGTCGAAAGACAGGTTGGCCGGCTCCTTGACGTTTACGCCTTCCCGTGCGGCAGGTTCGATGCTCTTGATGATGCCCGACCCCTCAGTGGGGACAAGCTCCACCGTGGCCTGTTCCGTGAGCCCCCTCAGCACGGAGACCACCGCAGGAGCAAGGATGGCGACCCCACGCTCGTCCTCCATGACATCGCACTGCAGCGGCATCCCGACCGTGACCTGTTGGGCGGCCGAGAAACAACCCTCGAGGTTGATAGGGGCGAACGTTTCGGTCGCCTCGGCCATCCTCCGGAGGTCCTCGCGCGCCGGCTCCGAAGGGCTCTCGCCGTAACTCATGAAGCCGACCTGAAGGATCCCCCGTGACCTCAACGCTTGCGCCACGCGATCGAAAGCCGGGCTTGGGTGAGCGGCGGATTCGTCGAAGGCAGCATCGGTGAGGTGAACCATCACCTTCAAGGCGTTAGGCCTGAAGCCTGCATCCTGACCCGGCGCCACGAAACCCGGCTCGCCCTCTCCGGTGGCGGCTTGATACAGCCCGGTCAGTTGCGATTCGGGGAAGTGCCCGCGGCCCCCGCCGGAGGCCTCCATCTGTTCGATCGCCGCAACCAACGAATCGTCGGCGGGCCCGATCGCGCGGTTCAACCGATACGGGAAATCCCCCTGGACCGGATCCCCGTAGCCGGGGATCGGGTAGTCCTTGTACTCGCCGACGCCGAACTGCACGTCGATCTTTGCCTCGGTGAGGCTGCGGGACATCTCATGGATGCCGGTGAGTAACCCGCTGATCACGGAATCCATGCTGACGGTGGTGTCGACCAGGAAGAAGACGTCGAGCGGCGTCGGTTGAGGGGGCAAGCCGAGGTCGTACCGAACGGTCTTCGAGTCGCCCGGGCGTATCCGGATCTTCTTTGCGCCGGGGGTGAAGGTCACGTCCCCCTTGTCCTCAGGTGCGCTCGGTTCGAGGGGAGGCAGCGAGATCCTGAAACGCTCGTATCTAAGGATCGACCCGGAGGGCCGGAAACCCCAGGCGCTCGGCTCGGGACTCCGGTCGACGGTGATGTCCTGAACGTTCTCGTAATCCTCGGGGCGATTGCCCCCGACCATCCCCGGCGTGATCTCGATCCAGTAGGAGGGGGACTGGAAACGCCACATGCCCTTGTCGGTCGAAGCGATGATGTCGTCGGCCGAACTTCCGTGGGCGAGACCCAGCATCGGCAACCCGGGCGAACCGAAACGCGTCCACACGCGGCCCCCATCCTCGCTGATCGACATGGCGCCCCCATCTGGTTCGTAGACGAGCACGCGGCTCGGCTCCCCGGGGGCGTGGAACACGTCGGCCGGATGAGCCGGAGAAGAGACGTAGTTGATCGGAGAATTCGTGCGCCCTCCGTCGGTCGAGTGGAACAGCGCGGCGCCCGTCAACCACAGCTCGGTCGGTACCAGAGGGTCGATCTCGATGTCGGCGGCGGGAGCGTCGCCTCTCTCGGTCCACGACCGGTCTCCGTTGTCGGTAGCGAAGATCGTTCCGCCACTCAACAGGTAAGCGATGTCGGCATCCGACGGTGCCACCTGCAGCGCCGTGATGCCTCCGACCAACGGCAACCCATCGTCGGAGAGCGACCAGTTCCGGCCACCATCGCGGCTGATCAGTACGTGTGGACGAGAGGCCCCGACCTGGGTTCCCTGCACGTTGGTCGCCGGCACGATCGTCTCTTCGATGCCGAGGAAGATGGTGTCGCCGCGACCCGGAGCTTCGGGGACCGAGATCGTCTCGATCTTCGAATTGAGAGCCGAGATCGGCATGTCGAGGCTGGGGAGATCGGCCAGAGAGAAGGCAACCTCCCAACCGCATCCACCGTCGCGCGAGACGTGCAACTCGCGGCCGTTGGTGGTCCACAGGATGCTGGGACGGCGGGGGTCGACGGCGAAGGCAGAAAGGGTCTGGCCCCCCAACTGGAAACGTGGCCCGTCGATCTCGAACCACTCGCCGTCGGCCAAGAGGCGTCCACACGGCGCGCTGGCGCCCGCCGGCGCCGCGAAGGGCGCGACGGAGACGGCGAGGGTCATCCCTGCCACCAGAACCTTGAGCCACCTCATCCCCGGTCAGATTCGCCGCTGGGGGGCCATCTCCCCCACGGATAACGCTTCTCAGCCGCTAACCTGGGCCCCATGAGGCGGCTGCTCTTGATCGGGATCGTATTGGCGACGCTCGCCCCCGCGACGGCGAGCGAGAGGGCCGCTGCGGAGCTCGAACTGAAGGTCGCCACGACGGCAGAGAAGATCAAGGCCTTCGGCACCTTCGCGGGAGCTCGATCCGGTTCGAATGTGCGGCTGCGCCTGATCCACCTCGACACCATCGTCACCAAGAAGGTCCCTCTCCATGACGACGGCGGCTTCATCGGATCGTTCGCGCGGCCCGAGACCGGCTCGTGCAAGGTGGTGGCTCGCTACCGCTCGGGCGAGGGCCGCGTGCGGCGGGAACTGACGCTTCCTTGCGAGCGTCCGGAGTGGGGCACCGGCCAAGCCACTCTCGTGGATGAAGACAACCCCGGTTCGACGACGACGATCGATATCGAGATCGCCGATTCCGACGCCGAGCGCCAGTACGGATTGATGTACCGGAAGTGGCTGCATCCCGAGAAGGGCATGGCCTTCATGTTCCCCGGCGATCAACAGGGGGGCTTCTGGATGGCCAACTGTCTGATACCGCTATCGATCGCCTTCTACGACTCGACGGGAGAGATCGTCTCGATCATCGACATGGAGCCGTGCGAACCGCAAGGTTCCACCGATTGCCCGATCTACGACCCCGGAGTCACCTACCGCGGCACGCTGGAGGTCAACAAGGGCCGCTTCGATGCTTGGGGCATCGAGGTCGGTGACACGATCGCGATCAAGCCGAACCCCTAGAGGGAGGCGCGGGCTCGGATCACGATCGATTCGGCGACGCTGTCGTGCCGCTCCGGTGGGATGGTCCTGCGCATCAATGCGATCAGGTCGTCACCGAAGAGTGGATACCGGGCGCAATCGTCGATCCCCCACGGCCGCCGCCCCATGATCTCGAGATCCGTGAAGTTCCATCTCTCCATCGCTTCGACGAAGTCACGCTCCGCCATGGCTCCGGATACTCAGCCGGCCCATGCCGCCGGATGCGTCAGCACCTCGGGCGGCAACGAGTTCTCCTCCACGACTATGTCCGAGATGCAGAAACCTCCTCCGGGACGAAGGACGCGGGCGCACTCGGCCAGCACCCTCGACTTGCGAGGCGAGAGGTTGATCACACCGTTCGAGATGATGTGGTCGACGCTGTTGTCCGGCAACGGGATCGCCTCCATCTCGCCTTCGATCGGCTCGAGGTTGCCGAGCCCCGCGTCCGCGGCCGCTCGGGCGGTCCGCTCCAGCATCTCGGGCAGGAAATCCAGCGCGAGGACCTTGCCGGATGGTCCGACTCGCCGAGCCGCTATCACAGAGTCGATGCCGGCACCGCACCCGATGTCGAGCACGGTCGAACCTTCGGCGATCTGCGCGTAACGCAGGTGATCGTTAACCCCTAGGGCACGCGACAGCGACACCTCGGGGATCCCTTGGAGAGCGGGCTCTTCATAGAGAGCACAGGCCACCTGGGTGGTGTCGGCATCGACGGCCGCGTAAGCGGCCCGTACCATCGACTTCAGCTCGTCCGAATGCATCAGATCACGCGCCATCGCTACATCTGCTCCAGGAAGTTCGTCAGGCGCACCTTGGCATCGTCCGAAAGATCGGGTGCCGACTGCGAATGAAGCATCTTCCTGAGTTCCGAAGCGAACTCGGCCTCGCCGCAGCACCTCTTGCAGAGGTCGAGATGCTCTTCGACCGCGTGCCTGTCTTTGTCGTCGAGCTCCCCTTCGAGGAAACCCCATAGTTGTCTCACAGCTTGATTGCAGTCGATCACCGGACGCCTTCTTTCAGTAGACCTCGCGTTCTGGCGTACTCCCACATCGTCTTCTCGAAGAGCTTGCGACCACGATGCAGTCGGGCAAGCACCGTTCCTAAGGGAACGTCCAGGATCTTCGCTACCTCCTTGGTGGAGTAG